>JAGRHX010000550.1 GCA_020444775.1 Gammaproteobacteria bacterium | reverse complement strand
ACCCGACGCGCCAGCCATGCGAACCGACCGTGGTCGCGACCCCCTCGCGGAGTCGGGCTCGACTCGATACGTGGCTGGCGGGGGATTGACCGATGTCGGTTGCTCATGGGTCCGATTGTTGCGGCCCGCGCGCTGGCGCGTCGGCGAGAACCTCATCGATCCAGCCCAGATAGTTCTGGGAACCACCGATGATTGGCAGCACCACCAGTTCCGGCACCTCGTAGGGATGCTGATGCTCGAAGTGCTGCTCGAGCCGCGGCAGGGCATCACGCCGGGTCTTTATCGAGAGCGCTACCTCGGGATCGGTCTGGATCGCGCCCGCCCAGCGGTAAACGCTCTGCACCGACTGCATCTGCACGCACGCGGCGATGCCCGACTCGACCAGGGAAGCGGCCAGGCTACGCGCCTGGGCCTGGTCGGCGCAGGTGGTGAGCACCAGCACGTGCGGTGACGCGTCCAATGGCTCTGGAATCATGCCGGTCGCCCCGTCAGTCCGGTATCTCGATGCTCAGCAGGGGCGCGTGTTGCTGAGCGCCGTAGACGTCATTGTCGGCCGGATCGCCGGATGGCACGTCACGCGGGATGGTGATCTTGATCGCATAGGCGACGTCATATGGGATGACCTGCACCGCATTCGCCGACAAGCGATACAGCTCGGCGACGCGCGCCGGCGTGATGACACCGCTATCGCGGACCTTCAGATAGGTCTGCTCGTCGGCGAACATCAGGTCCAGCGTGAAGTACAGGGCGCCCGCGTTCTTGGAACGTACCACCCGGGCCAGCTCGGCGATCGTGCTCATGAATGGGTGCTCATGAATTGGGACCTCTGCCGCGGGCGACCTCCGTGCATCTCGGAGAAGCCTCGGGCGAGACATGACTCGACTCGAGCCGATATCGGATTGTGGCACGACGGCGGTGGTGTGTGTAACGGGCGTCGCATGCCGCCTGCTCAGCGCCCGCCCGCGCCGACCCTCACCATCTGCATCGGGAACGCGCTGAGCGGGTCGTCGAGCACCATCGTATGCCAGACGCTGAACTTGTAGACCTGTCCGCAGGGCATGTCCGAGGGCGAGAAGGGAATGGCGAGGTTGCCAGAGATGCACTTGCGATTGGGGAAGTCGGTGTGCAGCAGCGCGTAGCGGGCCTTGGCCATGATCGCGCGGCTGGTCTCCTCGTCCTCGGCCACCACGTCGGCGACGATCCCCAGCTCGTGGGGCGTCGGGTGCTTGACAGGGTCGCGCACACCCATCACCGCGCCATGTCCGTACAGACGCACGTTGAGGCTATAGCTGTCGGGATCCACACCCATGCTGCGGGCCTCGCGTTCGACGCGTTCGTGACAGGCGCTGACGAAATCATCGATACCCTCGACCAGATCGGGGTCGCGTACGCCGGCCACGAATACCGTCCTGTACCCGAGCGAGCTCACCCCTTCCAGCTTGACCGTATAGGGCGAGTTCGGATGAAAGCGGCTGCCGGTGACCTTGACCGAGCGATCGTCGAGCTGCTGATAGTCGCAGTTACGGGTGTCGAGCAGCCCGCCGGGCTCTTTCAGCTCGTAGGGGCTCGGGTTCTCGTACAGGGTGTGCGCGGCAATCCGCATGCGAGTGCAGCGCTTGTCCGCGTGCCCTGGCTCGATCACGAAGTGGTCCTCGCCCAGCGTGCCGATCACACAGTCCTGGCCGACTCGGGGCTCGACCACCTGACCGGCGCATTCGATGATCTTGCCCATGTGCCAGGCCAGTCCAGGGTCCAGGCCGCGCTGGACCGGCAGGCTGGCATAGATCGCCGCGTCGCTGCAGCGACCCGCCAACACCACCTGCGCACCCGCCTGGAAGGCGGCCTGCAGCGGCTCGACGCCCATCATGGCGACTATCCGGGTACTGTCGCGCACGGTCTGCGGGTCGAGCGGTGCAATCGGACCCAGCGGCTCGACACGACCCTGCTCGATGGCCGCGATCACGTCCTGCTGCGACTGCTCGGCGTGGATCACCGCCATGTCGAAGCTCAGATTGCGTTCAGCCGCGATCTCGTCTATCAGCTCGCGGGTCCAGTCCAGGTGCGGCTCGCCGCCGCCACCACCCGCCGAGCCGACCACGACCGGCACGCCGGCCGCGATCCCGGCCTCGAGCATCAGACTCAGATCACGCTTCGCGGCCCGTCTGGAAACGAATGGCACGCCGGCACCCAGGTAGTATGGCCCGGGGTCCATGGAACCGCCGTCGCAGCCGATGAAGTCTACGCCGCCGTCCACCGCGCGACGAAAAGCCTCTTCGGTGTAGCCGTATCCGAGCATGCCGCTGGTGGCGAGTAGTTTCATGATCTGAATACCGGTTTGTTCACGGTGGGGCATGGGCAGGCGCCGGAGCCCCTCATAGAATACCCGGAAGAATATCCCGGATATCCGGCAGAAATATCCGATGGGGAGGTGCAGCGCGACCCGCGGCAGGATACCGGTGGTCGACGCGCGTGACGCCTGTCCGACTGCACGAATACTAGCAGACTATCAATTGGGAACCGCCCGCACGATCACGGGACGGACCGGCTTCTTCACGACGCTGAAAAGGGCGTCTCAAGCACACGGGTACACGCGATGAGCCAAAGCGCACGGCAGATGACCATGGTTGCCTTCATGCAGGCACAAAACTGCTCGAACTACATCGGTTCCTGGCGCCATCCTGCCTCGCAAAGCGACTTCCTCTCCCCGAAGTACTACCAGCGCATCGCGCGGATCCTCGAGGACGGCAAGTTCCACGTCGCGTTCTTCGACGATCGCCTGGCCATGCCGGACCGCTACAAGGACGATCACGAGGCGGCCGTTGAGGCGGGCGCGCGGGTCGTGAAGATGGACCTGATTCCGCTGCTGACCGCGATGGGCATGGCGACCAGCAAGCTGGGTCTGGGGGGCACCTATACCACCACCTACTACCAGCCTTTTCATGTCGCTCGGGTGTTCGCGACCCTCGATCACATGATCGGCGGACGCGCCGGCTGGAACGTGGTCACTTCCCTGAACGACTCCGAGGCGCACAACTTCGGCATGCAGCAGCATGTCGAGCACGATCTCCGCTACGACATGGCGGACGAGTTCCTCGAGGTCGTGCTCGGTCATTGGGACTCCTGGGAGGACGACGCCCTGATCGTAGACAAGCAGGGCCGCTTCGCCGACGGCCGCAAGGTGCACCGACTGGGCTATGAAGGTCGTTGGTTCAAATCGCGCGGGCCGTTCACCGTGCCACGCACGCCGCAGGGCCGGCCGGTGTTGATCCAGGCCGGCCAGTCGGGACGCGGGCGCCGCTTCGCGGCGCGCTGGGGCGAGCTCATCTTCTGCGCCTACAAGAGCGTCGAGATGGGACGGGCCAACTATCGCGCGTTGAAGGACGAAGCGGTGCGTTTCGGTCGCGATCCCGCCTCTTTGCACATCTGTCCGGCGGTCTACGTGATCGTCGGTGAGACCCGCGAGATCGCCGAGGAGAAGCGCGCGGTGGCCGATTCCATGGCCAAGCCCATCGACCAGCTGGCGCTGCTCTCTGAAGGGCTGAACTTCGATTTCGGCTCGAAGCCAATGGACGAGCCCTTCACCGAGGAGGAGCTCAACTCCATCAGCGGCCTGCAGGCGCTGCGCGATCGGGTGGTCGAGATCAAGGGCGATGTGCGCCCCTCGGTCCGCGATTTCATGGAGATAACCGGTCGCGGTACGCTTGCCGAGCATCCGGTGTTCTGTGGCACCCCCGCCGATGTCGCCGACCAGATGGAGGCCTGGTTCAGCGCGCCGGCCTGTGACGGCTTCGTGCTCGCCGCGACCTCCATACCGGGTACCTACGAGGACTTCGTTCGGCTGGTGGTGCCGGAGCTGCAGCGACGCGGGCTGTACCACAAGGACTATGCGGGCAACACGCTGCGGGAGAATCTCGGTCTGACACGTGCCGAGCGTTACGACTGGCAGCGGCCCTGAAAGACGCACGCCAGGCGCCTGGGGCCGTCATGGCCCCGGAGCGGTCATGGAGTGTCCTGGCGTATCCGCCCGAAGCGGTGCGCCGGGCAATACACGGATGAATCTCGCGCGGCGCGCGTCGCGAAAAATGCCGGGCTAGGCTTGCTGGCGCAGACGCTCCACGCCGTAGTCTTCGGCGCGAATGCCGATGTCGGCCAGACGTGTCGGCACACCCTGACCGCGGATCAGCGCGGCGGCCAGCTCGCCGGCGGCGGCAGAGGTCTGGATGCCATAGCCACCCTGGCCGGCCAGCCAGAAGAAGCC
>JAGRHX010000549.1 GCA_020444775.1 Gammaproteobacteria bacterium | reverse complement strand
CTTCGTCGGCCTGCGCCTCGGGCAGCACCAGGGCGAACTCGTCACCGCCCAAGCGCGCCAGCACGTCTGACTGCCGCACCGACTCCTTGAGGCTGCTCGCCACCAGCAGCAACAGCGCGTCACCGGCCTGGTGACCATTGAGATCGTTGACGAATTTGAACTGGTCCAGATCGAGGAACAGCAGTGCGCCACTGCGCCGATAGCGTACGCTGAGTGTCAGGATGCGGTCGCAGACCTCCTGGAAGCGGCGCCGGTTGAACAGGTTGGTGAGCGGATCGTGGTCGGCCAGCCAGACCAGGTCCTGCTCCGCCTCCAGCCGCGCCTGCAGCGCCCGCTCCATGTCCTTGGCCAGCGCATCGACCGAATCCACGACCACGTCGATCTCGTCGCTGGCAACCGTCGAATAGCGCGTCGGCAGGGCACTGCGCAGACCCTCGAAATCGTTGCGACCGAGTGCCGGCAGCGCCGCGACCAGGCGGCGGATCCGCGCCATCGGCTTCCACAGGAACGCCAGCAGGATGGTACCGGTGGTGAGTAGGCCGACGACGCCGGCGGTCAGGATCAGGCGGTTGGCATCGGCGAGCTTGGCCACGTCCTCCGTGACCGGGTTGACGATCATGAACGCCGTACCTTGCCCGGCTGCGGGATCGCGACTGAGGAGGCATGCATAGGACGCGCCGCCGACCTCGATGAACTGGAGGTCGTCGTCCAGGCGCGGACTGGGAAAGACCGCCTGCAATGCCTGCAACACGCCGTATGTGCGCGCCGGGCCACTCAATGCCGGCACGGACATCTGCCAGCGCTCGAGGAAGCGATCGGCAGCGGCCGAGCCCGGGCGGTCCTGCGCCACCAGCACGGCGACATCGGCCCCGGACAGGCGGTTGAACTCGAGTACGTCGTCGGCAATCGAGCGGCTGATGACCAGCACGCCGTTGCGCAGAGCACCCTCGAGCTGGGGCACGACCAGGGTCAGGATGCAATCGGGTGTACAGTCGATGTGCCCCATCGGCAGGTCGTTGGCGAGCGCCAACTGGACCAGTTGGCGGTCACGCGCGCTGTCCGGCGGCTTGGCCCACTGCAGCGCGAGGCTGCCGTGACGGTCGTAAAACCGCAGCGACTCGATACCCCACTCGACGGTCAGCAGCGCGCTGTGGCGCTCGAATATCGTCGCCAGGTCACGGTAGTCGCCGGTCGGCGGCGCCCCGGTACTCAACAACGGGATGAACGCGGCGAAGCTCGTCAGCTGCTCGTAGTCACGCTGCAAGAGGCCCGACAGCAGTTGGCTCTGCTGACCGAGCAGATCCCTTTTCTGCTCGTAAAACTGCTGATTCGACTGGCGGTAGGCAACCAGCGTGATGGCGCTGTTGATGACGACCAGCACCAGGCTGACGACAAGGCCGACCTTCCACTTGAGGCTGAAGAATCGCGGACGCTGCTCGGCTCCGGACACCGTTTGCATCGTAACGGCCGCTCAGAAGCGGTACGAACCGAGCAGCGAGAACATCTCCCAGTCCTTGACGGTGGCCGCGGGGTTGGGATTCTCCCGCCGTGACAGTGACCAGGTCCCGTCGACCCACTGGTACTCGGCGCGCAACATGAAATTCGGCGTCACGTCCCAGCGCAGACCGACCGTCCAGTCCTTGCGGAAGAAATTGTGCGCCGGCACGAGGCCGACTGTCGCCGCCGCGCTCCGTCTGCCGTCGCGGTCCTACTTGTGGAAAAAGCCCTCGGTATAA
>JAGRHX010000548.1 GCA_020444775.1 Gammaproteobacteria bacterium | reverse complement strand
GAGTTCGAGTGAATCTGCACGCCCTTGTGCGCGTGCAGGTGTTCGGCCAGGGTCGGGACCTGAAGCGTGCGACCGGTGACGCGTCGCCAGCGTTCCCTGAAACCGACGTCACCGACCGACACCGGTTTCAGTCCGTCGCCCTCGTCGAGCGCGATGGCATTGCCGTGCAAGCCGTGTCTGGCTGGCAGGCAGCCGGTGGCGAGGGTCGCCGAGTTGATACGGGTAGCGGTCGGAAAGGCGGCCCGGTGCCGACGAAACAGCCGTCCACGCTCGCACAGTGCCGCCAGCTCCGGCATGTAGTCGGGGCCGGCCATATCGGCACGTAGCCCGTCGATGATCATCAGCACAGCGCGTTTCATTGCCACCCCCCCTACGAGCATCGTGGTTGTATATTTCGGATTGAAGACCAGCAAGCGGAGTGAACCATGCAGCGTCCACCGGCCGAGATCGGCATGCCCCTGTCGGAGGTCGACACACCGGCCCTCATCGTCGACCTGGATGCCTTCGAACACAACCTCGAGCGGATGGCCGAGAAGGTCCGTCGCCACGGTGTGCGCATCCGGCCGCACGCCAAGACCCACAAGTGCGCCGTCATCGGGCAACGCCAGATGGCCCTAGGCGCAGTCGGACTGTGCTGTCAGAAGGTCAGCGAGGCCGAGGCACTGGTAGACGCCGGTATCCCGGATGTGCTGGTCAGCAACGAGGTGGTCGGAGAACGCAAGCTGCGGCGTCTGGCCGCGTTGGCGCGTCGGGCCCGTGTCGGCGTGTGCGTGGACGATGCACGCAACGTCCGCGATCTGGGTGAGGCGGCCGGGGCCGCCGGCGCCGAGCTGGGCGTGCTGGTCGAGATCGACGTTGGCGGCAATCGATGTGGTGTAACCCCCGGGGCCGCGGCGGTCGAGCTTGCGCAACGCGTGGCGGCAACGCCCGGCTTGCGCTTCGATGGCCTGCAGGCCTATCAGGGGTCCGCGCAGCACAAGCGAAGCTACGAGGAGCGGCGCGAGGCCATCGATATCGCGATCGGACACAGCCGTGACACCGTCAGCGCATTGCGCGCGGTCGGGCTCGAGTGCCGCACGGTAGGCGGTGCCGGCACGGGGACGCTCGATTTCGAAGCGGGCAGCGGTGTCTACAACGAGCTGCAGGCAGGCTCGTACATATTCATGGACGCGGACTATGGGCGCAATCTGGACCAGGCTGGCAACTTCGTCAGTGAATGGCGCCACAGTCTGTTCGTGCTGGTCACCGTGATGAGCACGCCCGATCCGGACAGGGTGGTGGTCGATGCCGGGCACAAGGCGATCAGCGGCGATTCGGGCCCGCCGGACGTGCACGCGGCGCAAGCCCGCTACGAGCGGCCGTCCGACGAGCACGGGGTGATTCGCTACGACCGCGCCAATCAGGCGCCGACGCTCGGGGACAAGATCCGTCTGATCCCGGGACATTGTGACCCGACGGTCAATCTGCACGAGTGGTACGTCGGTATACGTGACGAGCGGGTCGAAGCCCTGTGGCCGATCGTCGCGCGAGGTGCTCTGTTCTGAGTACTCGCCCGATTCGAGCCTGATCTCTAGAGGCGGACAGAGCGCGCCTGCGAGCGGGTCGGTGTCAGGCCCGGCAATGCCGGACGTCGGCCGGCTCAGACCCCCGGCCGCAGCTCGCGCATCATTTGCGCGACCCAGCGTTCGGCCTGCTCACAGGCCGCTTGTGGTTCGACGCCATTGGTCGGGATGCAGGGGCCGATACGCACCCTGATGGTGCCCGGGCGCTTGATGAAGCTGTTGCGCGGCCAATAATCACCTGAATCCAGGGCGATGGGCAGCACCGGCACGCCGGCATGATGAGCGAGCACGGCGCCGCCCTTCTGGAAGGACACGGGACGGGAGGGCGGCACCCGAGTACCCTCGGGAAAGACCACCAGCCAGATACCCTCGGCCAGCCTTTCCCGTCCCTGCTCGAGTATCTGACGGAGCGCGTTGCGTCGTGCCCTGCGGTCGATGGCGATTGGCTTCAGCGTGGCCACCGTCCAGCCGAAGAACGGCAGTTTGAGCAGTTCCTTCTTCAGCACCCAGGTCTGAGGCCGGAAATGGATCGGCAAGGTGATGGTCTCCCAGGCCGATTCGTGACGGCTGAGAATGACGCACGGTTGCTCAGGCACGTTCTCCAGGCCTTCGATCTCATAGCGGATGCCGCAGCAGATTCGTAGCCAGGCGCGGACGAAGCGGCACCAGGCGACGATGAACGCGTAGCGCCAGGGATACGGCAGCGGCAGCATGAACACCGCGAGCGTCGCCCAGAGCAGCGTGGCGGTCCATTGACCGACCGCGAACAGCAACGAGCGAGCGGCCAAACCGATGGTCTGAAGCGACACGGGCAAGGCTTACCGTTCGACGCCGGCTTGTCGTCCCCAATCGGTCCGTATCGATGTCGAACGGGTCGCAATGAACTTGCTCATGCTTGCAGCTTCGAAATGTCCGCCGTGGCGAGGAACAGCTCGCTGATGTTGTTCAACAGTGCAAGCCTGTTGTTCTTGACGTTCACGTCCTCGTCCATGACCCGCACGTTGTCGAAGAAGGCGTCCACCGCATCGCGCAGTCCCGCCAGGCTGGTCAGTGCGCCGGTATAGTCGCTCTGCTTGAGCATTGCCAGCACCCGCGGGCGCAGACCGACCATCTTTGCCGCCAGATCCCATTCGGCATCGGCTCGAAACAGGGCGTCATCGACCTCGTTGGGCAGGTCGTGATCGACCTGGCGGAGGATGTTCTGGATACGCTTGTTGGCGGCCACCAGGCTTTGCGCCTCGGCAAGCTGGCGAAAGGCGTTGACCGCCTGCGCGCGGCGCGCGAAATCGAGCGGCCGGCGCGGCTGCCGCGCCTGGACCGCCTGGAACACCTCTGCCGGTATGCCCTGGTCAGCGAAATAGGCGCGCAGACGGTCGATGATGAATTCGAACACCGCTGCTTGCACGCCATCGGCGAGCTGCTGTTGCGTATAGCCGCCGGCTGCATCCCGGATGAGGTGGGTGAGATCGAGATCCAGATTGCCTTCGATCAGGGTGCGTAGCACGCCGAGCGCCGCACGGCGTAGCGCGTATGGGTCCTTCTCTCCGGTCGGAATCTGACCGATACCGAACACCCCGACCAGGGTGTCGAGCTTGTCGGC
>JAGRHX010000547.1 GCA_020444775.1 Gammaproteobacteria bacterium | reverse complement strand
TGGATGGCCTCGGGGATGGCTTCGGGGATGTTCTCAGGGCGATGGCTCGAGGTTGCCCCAGCTGTTGACGGTGCTCAGGCGCAGCGCGATCACCGGCAGGTCTTCGAGCTGCATGTGCCGGTATTGCGGATAGCGTTCGCGCAGCAGCGCCTGCGCCTGATGGTGCTCGCTGCCGGAATCGAGGATCTCGGCCAGACCACGCAGCATCACCCAGCCGAGCCGGGTCCAGTCCTCGTCATAGCGATCCGCGACCAGCGCAAAACGTGGATTGTCGAGCAGATTGCGGATCCGTTTGAGCCGGCCCGTGCGTTTGCGCTTGGGTTTCTCGTCGATGCTGATGAAGAGGCTGTCTCCGGCCAGGGCAAAGCATACAGGCACCACATGTGGCTGGCCGTCAGCGTCGGTGGTGGCGAGGTGAGCGACCCGACGACTCGCCAGGAACGCTCGCTCGGTCTCGCCGAGCAACGATCCGGCGATCGCCTTGTCAATCGAATCGGGCGTCGAGTCTGAAGCGGCTGGCGTCATGATCGTTGCTCCAGGCCGTGGCACGGCATCGAGAGTGGGCAGGCGGCGAACGGCGCGTCAGCCTCGAGTATCGAGCGCCGCCGCCCGGCCGCGTGCGCCGTTCGTCGCCGGCCAGCGACCGGCTACGAGGGGGGTGGTGAGGATATCGTGGTGAGGATATCAAGGTGGCGTGAGGTTCAGCGCCCGATGGTAGTAGTCCAGGTCGACGTAGCGCGCGAGCTCGTCGGGTAGAGCCGCGGTACCGGGGGCGGAGGCGGAGGCGAAGCGGTTGCGCAACGCCAGCACCTGAGCAACGCCGGCGCTATCGAGCATCGCCTCCGGTGTCAGGCCGGTACGCGCGTCCAGCAGCTTGTCCAGCACCCGCGGTATAAGCTCGGTCCGGATCTGTGGCATCCGGCTGCCGAGGATAGCGCCTGCCGCGTCGCGGTTGCGTTCATCCAGGCACCAGCGCAAGCCCATGAGATAAGCGCGGATGAAGGCTACCAGCGTATCGGCATTGGCCGTGGCCCAGCTACGGCGGGCCGCGAACACACCACCTTGGTAGTGCGCGTAGGTCTCACTGCTGGTGGCCAGCACGCTGCAGCCATGGGCACGGGCCTGGGCGGTGAATGGTTCGATGGTGAGCGTCGCCACGCACTGACCTTCGAGCAGCGCCTGCAGCCGTTGCGGTGTCGCGCCCACTGCGGTCATCTGGTAGTCCTCACGGGCGAGCCCGGCGCGCTCGAGCAGATCGTAGAGGACGAAGGCGAAACCGGTGTTCAGCGCATCCATGCCCAGGGTCTGACCGCGCAGCTGGTCGATACGCTCTATACCCGGGGCCGCGGTCAGGGCCAGCTCGATGCGGGTCGCGCCCATGAACGCGAAGAAGTCGGCCTCACCGCCCAGGTCGGCCGCGCCATCGCCTCGGCAATACGCAACCACGTTATCGAATGCCGTGCCGGCTATATGGAAGCTGCCGTTCATCAGCTCGCGGGCCTGCCAGCTGGAGCTCGGAGTGGTGCTCAGACAGACCTCGAGTCCAAAAGTCTCGAAGAAGCCACGCGCTTCGGCGGCGAACAAGGGCAGATTCGGCGCGCCCGGAAAACAGATCAGGGCCAGTTTGCGGGTGCTCAACTCGTCGACCTCTCCTTCGCCTCGCGTATTGCCTGCCAGACGCGCGCCGGGGTCAACGGCATCTGCAGGTCCTGCACGCCCAGTTCGCGCAGGGCGTCGAGCGTGGCGATCACCATGACGGCCAGCGACGGCGTGGTGGCACCCTCGCCGCCGGACTTGATGCCGAGCGGGTTGGTCGGCGACAGCACCTCCACCAGCTCGGTATCGAAGTCGGGCAGATCGTCCGCCCTGGGCAGCGCATAGTCGAGTAGCGAGCCGCTCAGGGCCTGGCCGCCTGGCGTGTCATAGATGCATAGCTCGCCCAGCGCCTGTCCGACACCCTGTGCGATACAACCATGCGTCTGGCCGTGCAGGATCAGGGGGTTGATGGCGCGGCCGACATCGTCCACCGCGGCATAGCGTGTCAGGTGCACGCTGCCGGTCTCCGGATCGACCTCGACCTCCGCGACGGCCGCGCCATTGGGATAGACCGGTGTGTGCATCTCGTTGTCGCAGACCACCCGCAACGGGGTCAGGCCACGCTGCTCGAGCATGTCGGCGAGCTCGGCCCAGCTCAAGCTGCGATTGCTCTCCTGGGTCAGGAACACGCCGTCCTCGAACTGGATGCTTGTGACGGGACGCTGCACGATGTTGGCGAGCCGTTCGCGGGCCTGGTCGATGAGCCGCGCGCTGGCCATCGCGATCACGGTCCCGGCATGACGCATCGAGCGGCCTGAATGGGAACCACCGCCGACCTGCACCACGTCCGTGTCGCCGGTGATGATGCGCACGCTTTCGAAATCCACGCCCAGCAGATCGGCGCTGACCTGAGCGAAGCTGGTGTGATGGCCCTGGCCGCTGGGCTGGGTGCCGATGACCACCTCGAAGTGGCCGTCCCTGCCGAGCTCGATCTCGGCCCGCTCGCGGGGCGAGCCGATCGACGATTCCACGTAGTTCGCAAGTCCACGGCCCGGCAGCCGACCGCTGCACCTGGCCCGCGCCGCTCGTGCCGGGTATCCCGACCAGTCGGCCAGCGCCATGACCTTGTCCATGTTCGCCGCGTAGTCGCCGCTGTCGTACACCGCGCCCAACGCATTCGTGTAGGGCATCTGTACGCTGTCAACCAGGTTCAGCCGGCGCAGCGCCAGCGGGTCCAGGCCCAGCTGGCCCGCTGCCTTGTCGATGAGACGCTCGATGGCATAGTTGACCTCCGGGCGACCAGAGCTGCGATAGGCTTGGGTCGGAACGGTGTTGCTGAGCACCGCGCGTGCGCGCACGCAGGCGTGTGGCACGTGGTACGAGCCGGTGACCAGGGCCGAGCCCTTGCCCAGGGGCGACAGCGACACCACCCGCGCGCCCACGTTGCTCAGGTTGTCGGCCTCGAGCGCGAGTATCCGGCCGTCCCGATCCAGCGCTATACGCGTTCGGGTGCGCAGGTCACGGCCCTGGTAGTCACTGAGAAAGCTTTCGCGGCGGGTTGCCGTGTACTTCACGGGACGGCCGATCCGGGCTGCCGCGAGCAGCACCAGCGCGAATTCGACGTAGACGCGATTGCGCGTGCCGAAGTTGCCTCCGACGTCGTGACAGAGAATGCGCAGTCGTTCGGGCTCGATGCCCAGCACCTGCGCAATCTCGCGCTTCTGCCGCACGGCACCGCCGCTGCCCGCGTACAGCGTGTAACGCGCCTGCACCGGGTCGAAGTGCGCGAGCGCCGAGCGCGGCTCGAGTGGCACGCCCGTGACCCGATCGACATGCGCGCTGAGCTCGACCACGTGCGCGGCCCGGGCGAAGGCCTCACGGACCGCCTCGCGGTCACCGAACCAGGTGTCCACGCAGACGTTGCCCTCGAGCTCGGCCCAGACGGGCACCGCGTCCGCTCTGGCTGCCGCCGCCGAATCGGTGACCGCTTCGATCGGCTCCAGATCCAACTCGACAAGCTCCGCGGCGTCCAGGGCCTGTTCGCGTGTGTCGGCGACCACCAGCGCCAGCGCCTCGCCCACATGTCGGACCTTGTCGGTAGGCAGTAGCAGGTGTGGCCCGACGAACACGTCGCCGCCGTCCGCAGCGGTCAGCTTCAGATCGTCACGCGTCGATGGCAGTGGACTGTGGTCGATGGCGCCCAGACCCGCAGTCGCGCAGTCCGCGCCGGTGATGACATCGAGCACGCCCGCGGCAGCTCGGGCTCGCGCCACATCCAGGCCACGGATTCGCGCGTGCGCATGGTCGGCTCGCACCACCACGGCGTGCGCCTGGCCCGGCAGCGCTTGGTCATCGGTGAATCGGCCCAGACCGCGCAGCAGACGCTCGTCCTCGTTGCGGCGTAGTGGCTGACCGGTGGCGCGCAGCTTCACACGCCGTCCGAAACCAGGCTCGAGGTCTATGGATCCGCTCGTCACGTCGTATACGACCGCTGCTGTTCGGACAGCCGTTCAGACCTTGCGAAGCTCGGGCAGCAGCTCCTTGGAGAGCAATCGCTGGCTGGCGAGCGCCAGCGACACCGGCATGCCCGCCCAGTGGGTCCGGAACACCAGGTGATTCACACCCAGCTCCTCCCAATAGGGACGCAGCTGCTCGTAGCACTCCTCGGGAGAACCCAGCACGAAACGATCGTCGAGCAAATCGTCGAAGGATTGGTCGAAGCTCTCGTCCTGGGGCATGGCCTTGTCCTGACCCCACTTGGCGTAGTCCTGATACTTGGCGAACAGATAGGGACCGGCCAGCTCCATGGCGGTCTTGCGGTCCTTGGCGACATAGATCTCCTTGACCGACGGCAGCTCGGTGGGAAACGGCTTGCCGTGCGTGGCCAGCTCTTCCTTGTAGACCTGCATCTGTCGACGCACCGTGGCGACCGTGGAGTGCGGGTTGATGAACCAGTTGTCGCCGAGTCGGGCCGCGCGCCGGATGGCGCGGTCGTTGTTTGCGGCGAACCAGATGGGCGGGTGCGGTTGCTGCACACAGCGGATGTTCATGCGCACCTTGTCCAGCTTCACCGTGTCGCTGTGGTGGCTGACCTCGTCCTCGGTCCACAGGCGCTTGATGAGCTCCAGGTATTCCTCGAAGCGCTTCACCCGCGAGCCCTTCGGCACGTTGAAGGCGTCGAACTCGACGTCTCTATAGCCCAGGCCTACACCGAAGACGAAGTTGCCCCTGGCCAGCACGTCGAGCGTGGCGATGGTCTCCGCCGTATACACCGGGTTGTGCAGGTTCAGCAGCAGCACGCCCAGACCGATGGTCATGTCACCGGCCTCGGGTATCAGTCGTGCCATGAACGGCACGATCTGCAGCTGCTTGTTGTTGCCCTCGTTCAGATAGTGTTGGCCCGAGAACAATGAATCCCAGCCATGCTCGCGCGCGTTGCGCACCATGAGGATGCATTCCTCGGTGGCGCTGACCATGTCCTTGTCCAGGTGTTGCTGATTGGTCACGAACAGACCGACTTTCATCGAGGGTGTCTCCTAACGATTCCGGGGATCGGCGAATGGGCGGGAATGGGGAAGCGGGCGCCACCCGGTTCCCGGGGTTTCAGTTGCTGGTCGTTTCCGGTCGGCGCCGACCGTCAGCCGCCGTGTGCCAGGATCTGACTCAAGAACAGCTGGGTGCGCTCGTGCTGGGGATTGTCGAAGAACGCGTTCGGCTCGTTCTGCTCGATGATCTCGCCGCC
>JAGRHX010000546.1 GCA_020444775.1 Gammaproteobacteria bacterium | reverse complement strand
TCGAGCGCCGTGGTCGGCTCGTCGGCCAGCAGCAGGCTG
This sequence comes from Gammaproteobacteria bacterium, assembly GCA_020444775.1. Next base: position 1,523 of record JAGRHX010000546.1, on the reverse strand, counting down.
GGACGGCAGGACAGGGCGAGCGCGATCATCGCACGCTGACGCATGCCGCCGGACATCTCGTGTGGATAGTTGTCCAGTCGCTGCCGTGCCGATGGGATGCGGACCAGCTCGAGCAGCTCCAGGGCCCGGGCACGCGCCTCGCTGGCGCTGACGCCTTCATGGTGGATGACGGTCTCGGCAATCTGCTGGCCGATGGTGTAGACGGGATCGAATGCGGTGGCTGGCTCCTGGAAGATCATCGCCACCTTGGCGCCGCGTATCCGCGCGATGGCCCGCTCCGGCATCTGCAGCAGGTCCTCGCCATCGAGGAGGATCGACCCCTGCAGCCGGGTGCGGCGTGGCGGCAGCAGTCGCTGGATGGCGCGCAGCGTGACGCTCTTGCCGGAGCCGGACTCGCCCAGCACCCCGAGCACCTCGCCGCGGTCCAGGCTGAAGGAGACGCCATTGACCGCGTTCACCGTGCGTTCACGGGACACGAAGCGGACGTGCAGGTCCTCGACCTGAAGCAGACTGCTGTCGGACTGATTCATCTGTTCCTCTCGCTTCCAGGCGCCAGCGGCTCGTGCTGACGGGGGCGTGCCGACGGGATGGTTTCGAGGCGCTGCCATGGAGCCGGGCGATGGCGATGCTCGCGCTACGCCAGGCTGTGGATGAGCTCATCGTCCGGTCGCATGAGCACGGGCCTGGGAATGGCCCGAGTTCGGGTGTCGCATGTGACAGGCGACCCGCGTGCGGGTGCTCGGGTGCGGGCTGGCCAGGGCCGGGACACGATCGCTGCACACCGCCTCCGCGTAGGGGCAGCGGGTGTGGAATCGACACCCGGAGGGCGGATCGATGGGATTGGGTGGATCGCCGCTGATCGGCGCTTTGCGTGTCCGGGACGCCGGATCCATGGAGGGCTGCGCCGCGAGCAGCGCCTGGGTGTAGGGATGCAAAGGTTCGTCGTAGACCGACTCGACGTCGCCGATCTCGACGATCTCGCCCAGATACATGACCATCACCTTGTCGCTGATATAGCGCACCACGTTCAGGTCATGGCTGATGAACACGTAGGTGAGGTCGTGCTTGTGCTTCAGATCCGTGAGCAGATTCAGCACCTGCGCCTCGACCGACTTGTCGAGCGCCGACACGGCCTCGTCGAGGATCAGCAGTCTGGGGGACAGAGCCAGGGCGCGTGCGATGTTGACGCGCTGTCGTTGACCACCCGAGAGCTCGTGCGGATAGCGGTGCAGGAACAGCTTCGGCTGCAGACCGACGTCGGCGAGGATCTCGGTGGCCAGCTCCAGCGCCTGCTTGCGTGACATGCCGATACTGACCGGGCCGAAGCCTATGGACTCCTCGATCGGCAGGCGTGGATTGAGCGATGCGTAGCTGTCCTGGAACACCATCTGCATCTGGCTGCGCAGATCGCGCACGCTGATGCCGAGCTCTGCGCCGACGCTCAAGCCATCGAAGATCACCTCGCCGGCATCCGGTTCGATGAGCCGGATCAGCAATCTGGCCATGGTCGATTTGCCACAGCC
>JAGRHX010000545.1 GCA_020444775.1 Gammaproteobacteria bacterium | reverse complement strand
GTCCGGGTCGTCCGGGTACTGCAAGCTGGTCGCGACCTGGCGTCCTGCGAGAAACAGGGCGGTGACGCCGTCCACCCGCGGCGCACCCTCGCTGACCGGAAACACCACGTCTCGAAGTCGCTCGATCAAGCCGACGTTATCGTTCAAGAGTATGCCGCCATACAGGACCGCATCGGCATGTTCGTTGGTGAGCGGAAAATGCGTGCCGGCGCTGATCAACAGACCGAGCGGTGCCACCGGTGGGCCGGCGGCGGGCTGGCGTGCTGGCCCCGCGCGGTCGGCGAGCCGCGGGGAGATGGCTTGCAGGGTGGTTCCATCCAGTCGCTCGTAGCTGGAGGTGAGCACGCCGTTCAAGGCCTCGCGCAGCACGAAGCCCACGGGTACCTGCGTGCCTGTCCGGGTGCCACTGCTCGAAGCGATCACGCGGCCGGACTGGTCGAGGATGATGAGAAAATCCAGACGTGCCGCGTCGGCCCGCGTCGCCAGCACCTCGTCCAGGGTCTGCTTTGGGGTGCGTTCGGCGAGCAGGGTTGGCAGGTTGGTGGTCAGCACCTGCTGCTCGAGATACTTCTCGACGTGGCCGCGTTGCTGCTCGAGATAGATGCGCGCGGAGGCCAGATGGTTGCCCGCGAGCGCATGCGCACGATGATCGAGGTAATGAGTCCCGGCCAGCGCGAACAGACCGACTGGAATCAGTATCATCAAGCCAGCCAGCACCCATCCGCACCGTCCTCGACGGCGCACCGGCCGTTGTGCATCATCGGACGCCATGCGGTGGTCGAGTTCCTTTTACGTCAGGGGTTCGCAGGTTGGATCGGGACACGTGAGATTGAGGACCCCAGGGATCCGGGACAAGGGGCGTGCCTGGACGTGGCCACTCGGGCCGCGTGTGTCGGCTCGTGTTCAGTCACTCGGGCCCGGACCGCTGAGCGTGCGTATCGACCGATCGACCGATTGCTTGAGGCGGTCGTGCAGCGGCGGGCTCGATTGCGACGATGCCTGCGGCTATGGTGTGACGGGCGATGCGTGAAAGCGCATCTGCCCGAACAACGCGAGGCCCCGCATGACCGACTCGAAGACTGACTCGACGACCGACCCGACGACCGCGGCGCCGACCGGCAGCGCCGGCGGTGGCTCAGTGAAGCGCCCGCTCAAGGCCTACGAGAACGAACGCTTTCTCAGCAGTCGGGATGCACGCGCGTTGCGCATCCTGGCCGAGTATCTGGAGCCGCTGAGCCGCTTCGAGCGCCAACAGGTGAACGATACGATCGTGTTCCTGGGCTCGGCGCGCACACCCTCGCGCGAGGCGGCCGAGGCAGCCTTGCGCAAAGCGCGCGAGGACGGTTTCGGTGAGGAGGCGGCGCAGCGTGATCTGCGTATGTCCAGATACTACGAGGCCGCGCGCGAGCTTGCCCACCGCTTCACGCTCTGGTCTAAGGGGCTGGGCGACGACAATCGCCGCTTCGTCGTCTGCACCGGTGGAGGGCCAGGGATCATGGAAGCGGCCAACCGGGGCGCGTCCGAGGCACGTGGTGTCAACGTCGGCCTGACCATCTCTATTCCGGTCGAGGAGTTCGACAACCGTTACATCACGCATGGTCTGGGGGTGCATTTCCACTATTTCTTCATGCGCAAGTTCTGGTTTCTGTACATGGCCAAGGCGGTGCTGGTCTTTCCGGGCGGCTTTGGCACCCTCGACGAGCTGTTCGAGATCCTGACGCTCGTGCAGACCGGCAAGATTCGCAAGCGCCTGCCAATCGTGCTGTTCGGGAGCGAGTACTGGAGCGAGGTGGTGGATTTCGATGCGCTGGTCAGACACGGCACCATCAGTCCCGGTGACCAGGGTCTGTTCCATCGCACCGACTGTGTCGAAGATGCGTTCGAGTTCATTACCCGCGAGCTCATCGAGTACAACCTCGATGCGCCGGGCCCGACGCTGTAGCGCCCCGAAATCTCTCCGCCGCGTTCGCGCTCGGGTACTCACTGAACGATACCCGAGAACGAGCGCGGCGGTGGTCGGTCACTTCTGCGCGGTGCGCCCGACGGCCTTGCCAGCGGTGGCATTCCAGTCGGCGATGCACTCGTCGCTGCAGCGGTTGGCCCAGCGTTTGAGCACGAACTCGCTGAGCACCTTCTCGCGGGCCGCCATGTCGGCCTCGGTCGGCTTCACCAGCACCACCTTGCCCGGCTCACCGAACTCGCAGGGGCCGCTGCCGGACAGGCAGTTGAAGGCTTGTTGGTCCTCCTGCTCGATGTAGGTCCAGGTCTTGTCCTCCAGGGTCTTGTACTGCTCGGTCAGGAAGGTCTGGGTCTCGGGGTTGAGCTTGTTCCAGGTCTTGTTGCTTATCGCGCCATAGGCCAGACCCGCGGACACGCGCAGCAACAGGGCGTGGGTGACGACCTCGTGCCATTTTGCCTGGTAGGCGGCCATCGCGCCGGTGACGCCACAATCGGCCACGCCCTTCTGCAGAGCCGGCAGAACCTCGGCAAAGGCGATGGTGACGCTGGTCCCACCGTTACCCTCGACGAAATCGCCCAGCGTGGTGCTCCAAACCCGCACCTTGCGTCCCTTGAGGTCCGCCATGCTGCTGATCGGCTTGGTGCAGAAGATGAACTGGCTGGGAAACGGGTAGGTATACAGATAATGGGCGTTGAAGGTCTTGTCCAACAGCTTGGTGATCACCGGCTCGTAGGCTCGCACCAGTGACCGTGCCTCCTGCATGTCAGTGGCCATACCGGACAGATCGATACCCTCCATGGCCGGATTCTCCGAGGCGGTATAGCCGTAGCTCGCCTGGGCGACGTCGAACACGCCTTGCTTGAGCAAGCGCATGACCTCGAAGCCCTTCAGACCCAGCTCGGTGATCGGGTTGATCTGTCCCTTCACTCGACCGCCGGACGCCTCGGGTAGCCATTCGTCGTAGAATGGCTTTTCAAAGAGCAGATAGTTGTTGAGATTGCCCCAGGTGCCGACTGCCTTCAGGGTGATGTTCTGTAGCTCGGCCTGAGCGGGGACGGCAAGCAGGGCTCCGGCGCCCAGCGCCAACGCGGCAACGATGGATCTGTATCCCATGGAATTCCTCCTATACACGGTCGGGTGGTTGCTCGATTGATTGTTGTAACCCCGCGTCGCGCGAGCGTCGTCGGGCTCCGCAGTGTCCCGCGTGGCCAGGGAATTGACAACTGGCGTGCCGATGGCATATGCGAAAGCTGAACGTGGAGTCGATGTGAAAGCGCGTGTGAAATGGGTCGAAGGCCGAACCTTCATCGGCAGCGCACAGAGCGGGCAGAGCGTGGTGTTCGGACGCGGCGCGCGCGAAGGCGATCCGGCACCCGGTCCCAGTCCGATGGAGCTGGTCCTGATCGGGGCTGGCGGCTGCTCGGTCTATGATGTGGTGCACATTCTCGAGCGGGGCCGCGAGCCGGTGCGGGACTGCGTGGTCGAGCTCGATGCGGAGCGCGCGACCAGCGATCCGAAGGTGTTCACCCGAATCCACATGCACTATGTGGTCAGCGGCGCCGGACTGAATCCCGCCAAGGTCGAGCGAGCCATCAAGCTGTCGGTGGAGAAGTATTGCTCGGCGTCCGCCATGCTCGGTCAGACCGCGACGATCTCGCATGATTTCGAGATCGTCGAGGCGTGAACCCTTTGCGTCTGACGCTGTGCTTCAACGACCACCGTAACCCGGATCGTCGAGATTCAGCAGCGGAAACGCGCTGAACACGTGTGGCTCGGTCACCATCGGCGCGTCGAAGTGCAGATGGTCGCGACTCAGATCGGCGTAGCGAGTCGCGCCTGACAACCCCAGGGCGCTCTTGACCTCGCTCTCCAGGAGTTCGTACATCCGCACGATGCCGTCGGCACCGGCGGCGGCCAGCGCATAGCAGTACAGCCGGCCGACGGCGATCGCCTCCACGCCCATGGCCATGGCCTTGACCACGTCGGTGCCGCGGCAGAATGATCCATCCACGATCACCTTGGCCTTGTCACCCACCGCGTCCAGGACCTCGGGCAGCACGTCCATGGAGCCGCGGCCGTGATCCAGCTGGCGACCACCATGATTGGACACGTAGACGACCTCGACCCCGTGCTCGAGCGCGATACGGGCGTCCTCGGCGGTGCCGATCCCCTTCAACACCAGCGGGATGGCGTGTTTCTGCTTGAATCTCGCCACGTCCTTCCAAGACAGCGCGGCCTGGTGGTCCATGCCGGTCGCCTCGGTCCGCCAGGGCTTCTTGAAGCGCCGTGCGATGTCACGTTCGCGGCGTGAATAGACTGCTGTGTCCACGGTCAGACAGAATGCGTCGCAGCCCGCGGCAACCGCCATGTCCACGCGTGAATCGACAAAGCTGTCGTCACCACGCACATAGAGCTGATAGATGAATGGCGCGCTGGTCTGCGCGCGTACCTCGTCGAGCGGTTGCTTGGAGACCGAGCTGAGCATCATCGGCGCACCGCACTTGCCGGCACCCTCGGCGACGGTCTTGCCGGCACCCTCGTGGAACGAGTGCAGGCCGCCGACCGGCGCCAGCATCACCGGCAGGCGCACACGCTTGCCGAGGAAGCTCGCGGTCGCGTCTATGTCGGATACATCGCGCAGCACACGTGGACGCAGGGCAATTCGATCCAGCGCCGCCCGATTGCGGCGCAAGGTGGTCTCGGTCTCGGTGCCACCGACCAGATAGTCCCAGGCATCGGGGTGGGTTCGCATCTTCGCTGCTTTGACGAACTCGTGCAGAGTGTCATAGGCACCGTCGAGTCCGCTGTCGTTCGGGATGTTCTCGCTCAAGGTAGGCCTTCGATAGATTGCTGTGGATGTTGCCGTCGTCGTTGCGGTGCACGTGAGGCCGCGCAGACGGCGGTGGACGAGGTCGACCCGATGCGCGCAGCGTATGTCGATCGTCCGCCGGGTCCTGCGCACACGCCCATGGGTTGCCCGGGAGATGCCCGGGCCTTCGCCCCGGGTGCCCGGCTTGCACCGCGTTCGAACCCGGCGAGCATAGGCAGAACACGCCTGCCGATCCAGCCCTTGCCGGGCATGAGGGCGTGAACGTGGGGGCTACGCTGCGTGGCCTCGAACGATGGGGCCCAGCGCACCACCGGAGCCGACAGTGTGGTTCAATCACGCTTGCAGGCGGAACCGGACGCAGCCAGTGAACGCCAACGGTTGCAGCCGGGCAGGAAACAGGACCGGGTACGGACTCGATGCGCAGACGCTCGCCGGGCAATCGACCCGTTCCGCAATCAGGCGGCAGGACAAAGGTGGTAGAACACAGTGACGGTGATGAGTGAAGACAACCGGAACGATTCTGAAATCGACTGGGACCTGGAAGCCGACGTGGTGGTCGTCGGTTTCGGTGCGGCCGGGGTCGCCGCCTCGGTGACGGCCTGCGAGGCCGGCGCAGATGTCCTGTTGCTGGAGAAGGCACCCGAGTCGCATGCGGGTGGCAACACGCGTGTCGCCGGGCAGGGCTATCTCAATACCTCGGACGCCGGGCTCGCGGCCGATTATCTGAACGCCTTGTGCGGTGAGTTCCCGGTGCCGGCGGCGATGGTTCGGGTCTGGGCCGAGGAGATGTGCCGCAACAACGACTGGCTGGCGAGCCTGGGTGGCGATCCACAGGAGCATCAGCATCCGCCCGAGGGTATCGAATTCCCCGAGCTTCCCGGATCCGACTGTGTGCACAAGTTCCATGACGGTCCGACCTACGGCTTCTCGTTGACCTGGAAGCGTCTGCAGAGCCTGGTTTCAGAGCGACCGATCCGGGTCGAGTACTCGACCCCCGCGAGAAGCCTGATCCAGGACCGTGCCGGTGGGCAGATCATCGGGGTGCGCGCCGACAAGGCGGGCCGGGAACTGAAGGTCAAAGCACGCCGGGCCGTGGTGCTGACCTGTGGCGGGTTCGAGAATGACCAGGAGATGATTCGTAATTACCTGCCGGGGTTGCCGTACTGCTATCCCTCGGGGAGCCCCTACAACGAAGGTGACGGCGTGCGCATGGCCATGAGCGTCGGTGCCGATCTCTGGCACATGAATAACTTCGCCGGACCGTCGATGGCGCTGAAGGTGCCCGAGATCCCCACCACCTTCTCCATGCAGGCCCTGCATTTCGGCAAGGAGCTGCCCGGCGGCATGATCGTGGTCGGACCGGACGCGCGTCGCTTCACCGACGAGAAATTCCATACCCGGCACGGCAAGGTGCCCCGCAATGGTCGCTGGCAGCAGCTCATGACACCGTGCCCGATGTACATGGTGTTCGACCACACGCTGTTCGAGGCGGCGCCGCTCTACGACAAGACGCCCCGGCACGGCTGGACACCGCTTGTCGAGCGCTACGATTGGAGCGACGACAATCGCGCGGAGCTGGCCAGAGGCTGGATCAAGACGGCGCCGGATCTGGCCGCGCTGGCGGTGACGCTGGGTCTGGACGCCGAACGGCTCGAACGCACGGTGCGGCGTTGGAACGACGGCGTGGCGGACGGGCTGGACCCCGACTTCGGTCGGGACAAGATGCTCAATCCGA
>JAGRHX010000038.1 GCA_020444775.1 Gammaproteobacteria bacterium | reverse complement strand
CGCCCTTGTCGGACTGGCTGACGTAGACGTGCACCGCATTGGACATCACCACGCAGGGATGGATCGGCTTGACCGGCTCCGAGACCAGTGCCTGCAATGGGTGGCTCTCAATCGGCAGCCGGAAACCGGCCATCGCCGCCAGCACGCTGGCATGGCCTGCTACCACCACGCCCACCTTGTCCGCCTCGATGCTGCCACGCGTGGTGTCGACGCCGGTCACCCGGCCCCGATCCTGGCGGATGCCGGTGACCTCACAGTTCTCGATGATGTCCACCCCGAGCGCGTCGGCGGCGCGGGCGAAACCCCAGGCGACCGCGTCGTGCCGGGCCACGCCGCCACGCCGCTGTAGCGAGCCACCGAGCACCGGGTAGCGGGCATCGGCGGCAACGTTGAGTATCGGACAGAAGGCCTTGCACTGCGCGGTATCGAGGATCTCCGAGTCGATGCCGTTCGCGCGATTGGCGTGGACCCGCCGTGACAGCTCGCGCAGGTCGTGCAGATTGTGCGCCAGGTTCAACACCCCGCGCTGGCTGAGCATGATGTTGAAGTTGAGCGCCTCGCTGAGCGTCTCGTACAGCTTCAGCGAGTGCTCGTAAAGATGCGCGCTCTCGTCCCACAGATAGTTGGAACGCAAGATGGTGGTGTTACGCCCGGTGTTGCCGCCGCCTATCCAGCCCTTCTCCAGCACCGCGACGTCCTGTATCCCATGCCGGCTGGCGAGGTAGTAGGCCGTAGCCAGACCATGCCCGCCGCCGCCGACGATAACGACCTGGTAGCGCCGCTTGGGCGTGGGCTTGCGCCAGGCGGGCGCCCAGCCCTGGTGTTCACCGAACGCGTTGCGCAGTAGCGCAAGCAATGAGTAGCGTGACATGTTGGTGCCGTGATACTGCCAGGGCGCGGATCTTCGCCCCATGAGCGGTGGCTGGCAATCATGGTGTTGGCCTGCCAACGGCACTGGAGTGTCCGGGGGTGGCGACGAATGGCACGATCAGTCCATAACAGGTCACGGCTGAGCGTTTGACGCTCGGACTGTCGTCGGACGCGCTCGAGCCGATTGACGTCGAGTCGACGTCACAGTAGGTGCGCCTGTCGACCGCGGTCGGGGCGAGACCGGGTGTCAACGCCGCATGCGGATGAGCCCGAGCCCGGCCATGCCCAGCGCCAGCAGGGCAAGCGGTGGCGGCTCCGGCACCGATGGGGAGGTCCCAGGGCTACCCGGAGGGCGAGTGTCGATGTTGAAGCCGGCAATCGCATCGATCTCGGGATCGGCATCCATGGCGTCGAGCGAGATCTGACTGGTGCGGATACCATAGTATCGGTACGAGTCGTTGAAGACGTACTCGCGCGTGTAGGCGTTGGTGATACCGAACTCGCTGCTGCCGCCGCGGTAGATGACACTCGGCTCGATTCCCGCGAATGAATAGGTAGGCACCCCACCGCCGCCGCCATTGATGTCGAAGCCGGTGACGTCAGAAAGCAACTGGAACGCGTCCCCGTCGTTGCTGCCCCAGACGCTGTACTCCATGAGGTCTTGGGCTACGAAGTCGGTGTTCACCGGCCCGCCGCCGTAGTGGTCCTGATGGGTGTACAGACGCATGCTGTCGAAAGCCTGCCCCATATCCCAGATCATCATGGCGAAACCGGTGTCGCCCCGTGCTGACATTCCGTCGCTCAGGTCGGCCTGCGCGCCACCGTCATAGATGTAGGTTCGGGAGCCATTCAGCGCATCTCCGGCATCGCTCAGACCGCTGCCTCCAACGCCTGCCACCGACGTCTGCGAACCACCGACCAGATGGTCGCCGAATGTCAGTCCGGAGGAGGCTACAGGCGGGGCCACGCCGGCTTCGTAGATGGTGGCGGCCTGGGATGTGGCACTGAAGACGAGCAACACCGCTGCGGGCGACAGTAATCCAAGACGTCTAGATGCGAGTCCTCTAGAGGCGTTCCGCATTTCCTTCCTCCCTTTCGCAGGTCCAATCTGCACGTCCGCCATCTTCTACGCAGGCAGAGACCACGTTCGCCACGGCCGTCCGAACAAGCCATCCGGTAACGGCCATCGGCCTTGGCTCGATGATATTCGCAAGCCAGAGACTTGACCAGATTGATGAGCCTTCTTCCCGTTCTCGGCCGTTGGCGACGGGCGCATTCTTCAGGAACAAACAAAACGTTCGATAAACGTTCGTGCGGGTGCCGCGCACCGGCCTGCACGGCGATCGGCTCATGCAGCCACCGACGGCACGGCACGCGCGAGCGCAATCCCCGAATCAGCAACCAGCAGGCACGCAGCATCGATGCGCGCCCGGACCATCTTGGGCAAGAACTCAGAGGCAGCCATGTCGCTTTCCAAACGTCTTCGACAGCTCGGTCAGGGAATGACGGAATACATCATCATCGTCGGATTGATCGCGGTCGGCATCATCGTCGCCGTCTTCAACTTCAAAGAGATCCTTCGTGTGACGACCGAGGGCGGCACGGCCGAGTTCGGCAAGCACAACATCGGTAGCCCCACGGGCGGCGGCCCTGGCGGCGACGACGATGGCGGCGCGATTGGCCCACCCGCCGGCATGGGCATGCAGCCGTAATCGAGGTTGTCATGAGGGACGGATCGAGACGCCGGGACCATGTCCTGCGCGCGGCGACGTGTGTCGTCGTGACAGCAGGCATGATCGGACTCGGCTTGACGGTGACGGGTAAGAGCACGGAAGCGCTGCGCTTCGTACAGCGCAGCGCCGAGCCGTCCTTCTC
>JAGRHX010000037.1 GCA_020444775.1 Gammaproteobacteria bacterium | reverse complement strand
TCTGCCGGTCACCGATGATCAGCTCCCGCTGGCCACGACCGATCGGCACCATCGCGTCGATGGCCTTCAGACCGGTCTGTACGGGCTGGTTCACCGATTGCCGCGAAATCACGCCCGGCGCGACCTTCTCGATGGGCGCGGTACCGACAGCGTCGATCTCACCTTTGCCATCGATCGGCTGACCGAGAGAGTTCACCACCCGGCCGAGCAGGCCCGGACCGACCGGCACCTCGAGGATCCGCCCGGTGCAGCGAACCGTCTCACCCTCCGAGACTCGCGTGTAGTCACCCATGATGACGGCGCCCACGGAGTCACGCTCGAGGTTGAGCGCGAGGCCGTACAGGCCGCCCGGGAATTCGATCATCTCACCCTGCATCACGTCCGACAGGCCGTGGATACGGGCAATGCCGTCTGTGAGCGAGACGATGGTGCCTTCGGTTCGAGCCTCGACTCCGAGGTCGAAATTTTCGATCTTCTTCTTGATGAGATCGCTGACTTCGGTCGCAGTCAGTGCCATGTCCTAACCTCTGCAACTGGTAGAGCGCGGCGGTCATGCCCGCACCCATTGTTCATGGGACTCCCCGGGAATCTTCCAGAGCTCTTCTGGCCTGGCCTTCAGGTATCGCCAGATCACCCGCGGGGTGGGTCTGAGAGGATACCCGGGGTCGACCCGGAGAGTTCAGCCGCCCTGTGGCCCGCTTCGGGCCGGACCAGGCCGCGGCTACGCCGGCAACGCTGACTACAGCGCCCGCCGCGGACCGGACGCCTCCCGGCGCAATCAGCTCAACGCAAGCGCAAGTTTCGACAATCGACCTCGCAATGAGGCGTCGATCACCACGTCGCCAGCGCGGATTACACAGCCTCCAATCAGCGACGTGTCGGTCTCGACCTCCAGGTCCACATCGGTGCCGAGCCGCTTCTGCATCGCGTCGATGATCAGCTTGCGTTGCCCCTCGTCGAGATCGAACGCGCTGGTCACGACGATATGACTGAGGCTCTCGACTCGCGCGCGCTCTTCCTCGTACTGTCGCTTGATGTCGGCAATCAGTCCGAGTCGGCCATACTGAGCCAGCGTCCGGACGAAGTTCCGTCCGGTAGCGGACAGGGCATCACCAGCAACGTCGATGATCAAGCCAGCGAGTTGCTTGTTGTCGACCTTGGGACTCGCCAGCACGCCTTTCATGGTCGGGTCGCTGACTATCGTGGTCAACGTTCCGAGCATCTCCGACCAACCTTGAGTATTGGCTTCGTCACGCGCCTGATTGAACGCCGCAACCGCATACGGTCTGGCAAGCTTGCTACTCGCTTCCATGGGCGCCCCGTTTCTCTAAAGCTGTGCCGCGAGCTTGCTCAAGCTCTCACTGTGCGCCTTCGCATCGACCTCGCGCTGCAGAATCTGCTCAGCGCCTCGTATCGCCAAAGTCGCCACCTCGCCACGCAATGATTCGCGTGCCTCGTTTCGCTCTTGCTCGATCTGACGCATGGCGTCCTCGATCAACTTGTCAGCCTTCGCGCGTGCCTCTGCGCGGGCCTCCTCGATGATCTCGTCTGCTCTGCGCTGAGCGTTCGCGATGCGCTCCTGGGCCTGTTCGTTGCTCTCCTTGAGCACCTCGGCCTTGCGTGCCTCGGCCTCGGCAAGGTCCTTCTGGCCTTGCTCGGCCGCGGCCAGCCCCTCGGCGATCCTGCTCTCGCGCGCCTTCATCGCGCCAAGCAGCATCGGCCACACGAACTTCATCGTGAACCAGATGAGCAGCGCGAACACCACCATCTGGGCAAGCAGCGTCGCGTTAATGCTCATTCACCGTGCCTCCGTCTAACGTGTTCAGCTCTACGCCGTCCGGTGAACGACTTATTGCAACGCGCCGAGGAACGGGTTCGCAAAGGTGAAGAACAGCGCCACACCAACGCCAATCATGGTCACGGCGTCGAGCAGGCCGGCGATGATGAACATCTTGGTCTGCAGCATCGGGACCAACTCGGGCTGGCGCGCGGCACCTTCGAGGAACTTGCCGCCCAGCAGGGCGAAACCGACTGCGGTACCCGCTGCGCCGAGTCCGATGATGATGGCGACCGCGATCACCGTCATGCCCTGAACGCTGGCGATATGGGGAATGAGCTGCTCCATTGTTGCCTCCAAACTAAACGTGATCAGCCTGAAAAGAAGAAAACCAACGAAAGATGAAACCGTCGAACAGAAACAAAACCCTACCCGGCCGCCACCGCTATCCCGGTGCCGACCCGGTGATGAAACCCGCGAAGCGTGTGCCTGTTGCGGGGCGGCTCCTCAAGACCACCAGAAGAGCCGCGCGCAACGAGCGTGGAAGCTACGAAGCTGCGTCTCAGTGCGCCTCGAACGCCATGCTCATGTAGACGATGGTCAACATCATGAAGATGAACGCCTGCAAG
>JAGRHX010000544.1 GCA_020444775.1 Gammaproteobacteria bacterium | reverse complement strand
GCTGCGCGAGAGCGAGGAGCGCTTCGCATTGGCGCTGTCCGGCGCCAACGACGGTATCTGGGACTGGGACATCCGGCGCAACCGGGTGTACTTCTCGGCCCGCTGTCGCGCGATCCTCGACCTTCCCGACGAGGAAGAATCCAGCATGCAGGCCTGGTTCCGGCGTGTGCACCCGGACGATCTGGACGCCCTGAAGTCGGCGATGGACGGCCATCTGCAGGGGCTCGACTCGCATTTCGAGAACGAGCACCGTGTCCGGCGTCGCGACGGTGAGCCGGTCTGGGTGCAAAGCCGTGGTCTTGCGGTCCGTGGCCCGCGCGGCAATGCCTATCGGATCGCTGGTTCGCTCAACGACATTTCCAGACGCAAGCTGGCCGAGGAACGGCTGATTCATGACGCGCTGCACGATGCGCTGACCCGGCTGCCGAACAGAAGCCTGTTCCTGGATCGGCTGGAACATGCCATCCGCCGCTACAAGCGGGACTCGAGCCAGGCATTCGCGGTTCTGTTCTTCGACCTGGATCGCTTCAAGACGATCAACGACAGCCTGGGGCATACGGTCGGTGACGAGCTGCTGGTGGGGGTGGCCCGGCGCCTGGAGACCTTCCTTCGCTCAGGGGACACGCTGGCGCGGCTGGGTGGCGACGAGTTCGCCATCCTGCTCTCGGATCTGGGCGAGAATCGCCACGTCACCATGGTCGCCGAGCGTATTCACGAACTGCTGATGAACGCCTTCGTGCTGCAGGGCAACGAGGTGTTCACCGCGGCCAGTATCGGTATCGCTCTCAGCGGCCAGCACTACGAGCGACCCGAGGAGATGCTGCGGGACGCGGACCTGGCGATGTATCGGGCCAAGGCTTCTCCGGGCAGTCGCTTCGAGGTGTTCGACAGCGCCATGCACGAGAGCGTGCTGGCCCAGCACCGCCTGGAGATGGATCTGCGGCGGGCGGTGGATCGCGGCGAGTTCGTCAATTACTACCAGACCATCGTCTCACTGGGCACGTCACAGCGTATCCAGGGCTTCGAGGCACTGCTGCGCTGGCGGCATCCCGCCTGGGGCTTGATGAGCCCGGAACGCTTCATGGACATCGCCGAGGAGACGGGGCTGATCGTGCCGATTGGCTGGCTGGCCCTGGAGCAGGCCTGCGCGCAGACGCGCCAGTGGCAGCAGATGTTCCCGGTCGATCCGCCGCTCACCGTGAGCGTCAACACCTCGGCGAAGTTCTTCGTGCACACCGACTTCGTCGCACGCATCGAGGCGATCCTGGAGCGCACCGGTCTGCCGTCGAACTGTCTGCGTCTGGAGATCACCGAGCAGACCCTGATGTCGCATGCCGACGAGGTGCTCGACAGTCTGAAAGCGCTGCGCCAGCTGGGGATCCAGCTCTACATCGACGACTTCGGCACGGGCTATTCCTCGTTGACCTGTCTGCAGCGATTCTCCTACGACTCGCTCAAGATCGACCGGTCCTTCGTGCAGGGCGTCGAACGCATGGACGGCAGCGGTGCCATCGTCCGCGCCATCGTCGCACTGGCGGATTCCCTGAACATGCGTGTCATCGCCGAGGGCGTGGAGACCGCTGAGCAGGCCGAACGACTGCGCAAGCTGAACTGCAAGGAGGCGCAGGGATTCTGGTTCTCGCAACCGATGCCTGCCGCGCAGATGACCGACCACCTGCGTGAAGCGCTCAGCCCGCTGCGCCAGGCGCTGAGGAGTCATGCGAACTGACCGCGACTCGGGCAGGCCACAATGTGTCGGCCCTGGTCGATGCCAATCCGGAGTCAGCCGTTGTGGATGAGCTGGCCGGTGCCTCAGTCGTAGACGATCATGCCGCGAGCGTTGTGGCCCGCCTCCAGGTCGGCGAAGGCCTGTGGCGCCTCGTCGATGCGGTAGGTCTTGCTGATCATCGAATCCAGGTCGAGCAGGCCGCGCTGGTATAGATCCAGATAACGCTGGAAATCGGTCTTCGAATTGACGCTGCCATACATACAGCCTTTGATGGTCTTGGCCGTCAGCGGCAGAATCAGCGTGTTGACCGAGAAGCGGTCTTCGCGTCTGCCCACGCCGACCAGCACCACGGTGCCGCCACGCCGGGCGGCGCGCACGCACTCCTCCACGGTGCTGGACAGACCGATCACCTCGAAGGCGTAGTCGACGCCGATGCCACCGGTCATGTCGGTGATCTCGCGAGCCGCCTTGCCGCCGGCGGTGACGGTGTGGGTGGCGCCGAAGCTGCGCGCCATCTCCATCTTCTCCTCGGACAGATCGACCGCGATGATCTGCTTCGCGCCGGCGATGCGGGCACCCTGGATGACCGACAGGCCGACACCTCCACAGCCGAATACCGCGACGGTCTCGCCGGGCCTTATCTGGGCGGTCTTGATCGCCGCGCCCACGCCGGTGGTGATGCCACAGCCGACCAGCGCGGCGGCCTTCAGGTCTATGTCTCGGGCGATCGGTACCACGCATACCGCCGGAACGACCGCGTACTCCGCCATGTTGCCCAGAAAGGACATGACCGCAATCGGCTCACCGGCGAGCTTCACCCGGCTGGTGCCGTCCAGCAGCATGCCGTCAGGCTTGCCCGCGGTGCACAGATACGGTTCGCCATGGGCGCAATGAAAGCAGTCGCCGCAGTGCGGAATGAACGACAGCACCACGTGATCGCCCGGTGCCACGTGGCTCACGCCCTCGCCCACGGCGTCCACGATGCCGGCTCCCTCGTGACCGAGGACGGTGGGGAAGGGCGTGGGGATGGTGCCGTTGATCATGGACAGGTCCGAGTGGCAGACGCCGGTGGCGACCATCCGGACCCGGACCTCGGCGGTCTTGGGCGCGTCCAGCGCCACGTCGACCACCGAAAATCGGTTGAGCTCGTGCGCAACTACTGCTTTCATTCTGGTCTCCGGTGTGGCAATTCGTCTCGTACTTCGGGCGTACGGTCGCGTGGCTGAGTCGCGACGCTGAGCCACCGCTTTTTCGGCTGGATCCTGCTCCAATAGCGGCCAAGTCTATACGTTGCGCATCGCCACATGCACCTCGTGTCCGGACCCGGCCGGGATCGGGCCGGGACCAGGGGCCGGCATCGACGCTCGACAACCCACGCACTGATACAGCGCCATGGAATCATGTCAATGAACTCGACCTTGCAACGACGCGAGCTGGGACACTCGTTCATGCTGCAGAGCGAGCTGCCGGCCGAGCTGCTGGCACAGTGCCTGCAGATGACCGACCGGCTGTTGGCTACGGCCGAGCAGGACGTCGACTACTCCAGGCGCCTGGCTGGGCGTTTCGAGCGTGGGCAGCAGCTTTCCCTGCCCCGAGCACGCTACGACCGTGGGACGCCGCTCGCCGACCACCTCAATACGCTGGCGCGAGAGTTCGTGTCCCGCTATCTGAGCGATGTCGCCCGAGACCAGGGGACCCCACAGGAGTGGGTGATGCCCGGCGACCCGCGTGCGTTGCTCGAGCAGACCGACTGTGAGGTCAACGACATGTGGGTGGTGAGCCAGCGTGAAGGCGACTACAACCCGCCGCATCGGCACTTCGGCCGCTCACCGTGCATGCTCTCCGGGGTGACCTATCTGAGTGTGCCGGATGCGGTCGGGAACGGCGGCATGGACGGCTCCATCCGCTTCTCCTGGGGACAGCGGGTGATCTTCGACATCTCAAGCTTCACACGGCCAGAGCATTGGGTGATCAGACCCCAGACCGGCATGGTGCTGCTGTTTCCCGCGCATCTGGTCCACGAGGTGTTCCCGTTCCGCGGCGACGCGGAGCGTCGTTCGCTGGCCTTCAACATCAACGTCTGGTGCAGCGCCATTCCCTTCCTGCAGCGGCGCTGATGCGGGCGTCTCAGTTGTTGCGCGCGAGCTTCGCCAGCAAACGCAATGCGTCGTCCTGCTGGGTACGCAGGGTCAGGCCGGTGATGCCGCAGTCCTCCCAGGCCTTGTAGCGCTGAGTGATGCGCTCGACCGGTCCGACCAGGGACTCCTCGTCGATGAACTCGTCAGGAATGGCGGCCGCCGCCTCCTGCTTGTGTCCGGCCAGGAACAGCTCCTGGACCCGCTCCGCTTCCTGCGCGTAGCCGCGTCGGATCATCGCATCCTTGTGGAAGTTCTTGTGTCGATGGCCCATGCCGCCGATGTACAGGGCACGGTTCGGCTTCTGTGCGTCCAGGGCGGATTTCACGTCGGCGGTGATGTTGACCACCGCGCGACCTTCGATCTCGATGTCCTCCACGCGCTTGCCGTTGCCGGCACGCGCCACGCCCTCCGCGAGCAGCGCCTTGAACGCCGGCATCATGCGCGGTGCGAAGCCCATCGGGAACCAGCCGTCCGCGATCTCGCCGGTGAGACGGATCATCGTGTCGCTGCCGGTGCCGAGCCAGATCGGAATGGCCGGGTTCATGTGCAGGATGGACTTCAAGGGCTTGCCCACGCCGAGCGCGCCTTCGCCCGTGTAGGGCAACGAGATCTCGCGACCCTCGTGGCTGACCGGTGCCTCGCGTGCCCAGATCTTGCGGATGATGGCCACGTAGTCCTTGACCCGGTAGTACGGCCGGCCCCAGGGCTGGCCGTACCAGCCCTCGACGATCTGGGGGCCGGATACACCGATGCCGCAGATCACACGGTTGCCGCCGGCCAGCGTGTCCAGGGTCGCCATGCTCATCGCCGCGTTGGCGGGGCTGCGTGCCGCGAGCTGGATGATTGCCGTGCCCAGCTTGATGCGCTCGGTGCGCGCGGCAATGAAGGCCAGTGGGGTGACCGCGTCCGAGCCATAGGCCTCGGCGGTCCAGACCGCGTGAAAGCCGAGCTGTTCGGCGAGCTGGATTCGCTCCAGTGGCAGATCGACGTGTCGCCCCGAATATCCAAGGCTGAGACCCAGACGCATGTAGGCACGCTCCAAGGTTTGCTCGTATGTGCTCGCGGGGCCCGCGCATGCCGTGGCGTGCGCGGGTCCGTGGCGGGTGGTGCTCAGGCGGGTGCGAACACGTCTTCGTGCCCGGCCTTTGCAGATATCCCCGAGGTATCGATGGCACCGGTGGCCTTGAAGCGTGCATCGTGCTGCAGCACCGGTAACACCTGGTCGGCGAACAGCCGCATGTTGAGCTCGCCATCGTGGTGTGGCATGCCGCCGTACGAGTAGTCGCAGACGATATGGTCGGTACCGGTCACCTGTTGTAGGGTCTCGAGCTGCTGCAGACAGTCATCGGGGGTCCCGACGATCTGGATCTTGATGTAGAACTCGGTGGCCTTGGTCTTGAAGTCCGGGTCCTTCATCTTCGTGTAGGTCTTGGCCATCTTGCCGTAGGACTCATAGCCCTTGACGTTGGCCAGGTGGCCGTCCGAGAAGTGATAGTGGCTGTCGATCGAGTCCCACTTGGCGCTCAGGAACTGTGCGGCGCGCTCGTGCGCCTGTTCGCGGCTCGGCGCGCAGGAGACGTTGGTGAGGATGATCGGCGGCGGCGGCTCGTGTCCCACGCTGTTGGCGATCGCGCGAAAGCTCTTGATGTCCTCGGCGGCCTTCGCCCACTCGTTCTGCATGATGACCATCATGCCAAAGCCCAGCTTGGCCATGATCTCGGCGGACTCGGGGCTGACCGAGGAGGCGTAGAAGCGGGTCTGGGGACTGGAGATCGGGCGCGGTCTGATCGACGTCCTGGGGATCTTGTAGTACTCGCCGTCCCACTCGAAGACCTCTTCGGCGAGCGCCTTGCGGATCAGCTGTGCGGATTCGGCGAAGCGCGGCCGCGCTTCCTCCATCGGAATCCTGAAACCCTCGTATTCGACGCTGGCGGCGCCGCGTCCGAAGCCGAACAGGCAGCGTCCGCCGCTCAGCACGTCGAGCAGCGCGATCTGCTCGGCGACCCTGATCGGGTCGTGCCAGGGCAACACGATGACCGCCGTGCCGAGCTGCACACGGCGCGTGCGACCGGCGTAGTAGCTCAATAGCTGCGCCGGATTGGGCGACATGGAGTAACCGGTGAAGTGATGCTCCAGCGCCCAGATGGAATCGAAGCCCAGCGGCTCGGCCA
>JAGRHX010000543.1 GCA_020444775.1 Gammaproteobacteria bacterium | reverse complement strand
TGCGCTACGACCGGCTGGTGCTGTCACCAGGCATCGATCTCGTCTATGACTCGGTGCCCGGCTACTCGCTCGAGGGCAGCAACATCGCGCCGCACGCCTGGAAGTCGGCGACCCAGCTCGCGCTGCTGCGTGCGCGGGCCCTGGCGATGCGACCGGGCGGCACCTTCGTATACGTCGCCCCGCCCGACCCGTCGCGCTGCCCACCTGGCCCCTATGAACGGGTGTGCATGCTTGCGCATCTGTTCAAGCAGCACAATCCGAGCGCCAAGATCGTCGTGCTGGACCCGAAGGAGAAGTTCGCAAAGCAAGCGCTGTTCCAGTCCGCCTGGGAAAAACACTATCCGGGCATGGTGCTATGGCTGCCGGCGTCGATGTCCGGCGGTCTGCTCGACGTCGACCTGAGCCGCATGGTCTTCACCACCGAGCTCGAAGCCTTCAAGGCGGACGCGGCCTCTGTGGTCCCGGCCCAGACCGCCGCGACGGTCGCGACTCGCGCCGGTCTGGGCGACGACAGCGGCTGGGTACCGGTCGATCCGAGCACCTTGCAGACACGCGCCAATCCCGACATCCATGTGCTGGGTGACGCGGCAAGGGCGGAGGCGATGCCAAAGTCCGCATTTGCCGCCAACAACCAGGCGCACGTGGTTGTAGCGGCGCTGAGAGCCGCGCTGCTGGACACACCGGCCCCGGCCGTGGAGTACGCCAACACCTGTTGGAGTCAGCTCGCCGCGCAGGACAGCGTGAAGATAGGCGCCCGCTATCGGCCAGCCGCCAACGGTATCGAAGCGTTCGACAGCTTCATCTCGGAGCTGGACGAGGACGAGCAGCATCGCGCCCGCACCTCGCATGAGGCGCGCGCCTGGTACACGGCGATCACCCGGGACATGTTCGGCTGATCCGCGGCCGGCTCGCAGAGCGGACCTGTTCAACGCCGTACCGCGGGTGCCTCCAGGGGCAAGCCGTTCGCACGCCAGGCCAGGAACAGCTCCAAGGCCAGGTATTCGTCGGAGCCGTAGTCATACATCCGCGCGCGCACACCCGCGCTGCAGACCTTCAGACGCCGATGCAACGATCCCAGGGTCTGCCATTCCAGCCGATAGGTGGGGTAACCGTTGCCGTGCCCTTGGCTGACCCGCTCGCCGCGTAGCCGCTTGCCCCAGTTGTCCTGATGACAGTGCTTGCAGGCGAGGTTCAGCTGCCCCTGACGGGTGACGAAGAACTCCCGACCGCGTTCGAACCAGGCTCGCGCCGGGCCTTCGATGGAGACCGCAACCGGCAGACCGGAGGATTGATGCGCGACGAACGCGGTGAGCGCCAGCAACTCGTCGCTCTCGTAGTCGTAGGCGGTGGCATGCTGATGACGCGTACGGCAGGCATTGATGCGCAGCTCTAGATTCATCAGCCGGCCGGTCTGTGCATCGACCTCCGGATAGCGGGTCGCGACGCCACGCAGCGCGTCCTCGGCCGCGCCATGACAGCCGGCGCAGCTCGGTCCGCTGGTCGGGGTCTGTGCCCACAGCCGTTCGCCTTCGGCCACCCAGAGCAGGCCCGGATTGCCCATCGGGTCGGCCTGCATGGCACGGGTCTGCTCGGCAACGAAAGCCGAGCCCGAACGCTTGTCACCCGGAACGAGCTCGCTGTCGGGGTCACGATCCTCGGCGCGGGTCGGGCCCACGACGAACAGCAGACAGCACAGGATCAGCAGCACATCGCATCGCGCGTGCCCGCCATATTCGACGGTGAGGGGATCCCGCGTCGACGTCCGATAACTCACCCGGACACCGTGATCGTCACCGACTGGCTGTATTGCTCACCGGCATCATCGGCCCAGCTGCAGACGAGCTCCGCGGTGCGTGTTGCGGTGGTCTTGAACTCCAGATACGGGTTGGCGGCAATGCCCGGGAACAGGTCCATGGCGAACACCTCCTCGCCGTCGTAACGCGCGCTGAAGCGGTTGATGATGTTGCGTGGAATGGGCTGGCCGACCCGGTCGCGTCGCTGGCCGCTCTCCATGGGATGCCGGATAAGCACCTTGATGGTGATGATCTCTCCGGGGCTCGCCGCGGACGGCGCCCTGATGAAGGCCTGGGTCATGGCGGACTGCCTCGCTGGTCGTTCACTCGTCTGTCAAAGGATCGGATCCACGCAACCGCCGAGGGTCACGACCACATGCGTGCTACCGAGCCACACGCTGCCATCACTCATCTCGGCGAAGCCGAGCACCGTCTGGGTGTCGGCCAGACGGATCCGCGTGCTGATATAAGCCTCGCCCGCGCGCCTGCCGAAGTACACCCGCGCGACCGTCGGCACCGGATTCGCCGGAGCGACCACATGCAGCGTACGCACGTGGTCCTCGTCGCTCATCGGGCTCTCGATGTTGGCCACCATCGGCACCGACAGACCGTTCTCGGCGAGCTTGGGGATCTGCAGCCGGACCCGACCGGCCTGCAGCTCACGCCCGTCAAGCATCGCCTCGATGGCATCCAGCGACGCCTCGCTCAGGCCTTCTGGTAGCGAGGCAACACCCGCGTACAAGGTCTGCGTGACGGGCATGCAGGCGGTCATGCCCACCAGGTACCGACGTCTGCTCATCGTCATCGAACGGATCCTCGCTTTATCGACGTCCCGGCTCTCGTTCCCGGCCGCTCAGCGCCCTTGCAGAGAGGCCAGGTAGGCAACCACGTCCTCGACCTCGCCGGCATCGAGCACCGGCTTGCCACGCCACTTCGCCGCCACCCGATTCAACTCGTGCGTGCGATGATAGGCCGGCATCACGCTGTCGGGATTGAGCAGCGTGCTGTCGACGATACGCAGGCGCAGCCGCGCCTCGTCCAGGCGCCGGCCTACACCGGCGAGCGGCGGGCCGATGTCGCCCTGGAAGGGTTCGTCCTCGACCGGCACCGCGTGGCAGATGAGACAGTTGCCGCGCCGCCGGTCCAGCACGATGTCGCGGCCGCGCACCGGGTCGCCGACCAGGCCGGCCAGCGGTTCGGGCACGGCGTCGCCGACCACCCGGTAGGCAGCCACGCCGGCAGCGGCGGCGTCCGTACCGGCGAGTGCCGATGCGAGGACGAACGCCACCGCTGCCAGCGCACGGGTCACGCCGCGGTCAGGTCGTGGTGCTTCAGGGGGAAGGTGCGGATGCGCTTGCCGGTGGCGGCGAACAGCGCGTTCAGCACCGCCGGTGCGGCGACCGCGATGGTCGGTTCGCCGACCCCGCCCCAGAAGCCGCCCGAGGGCATGACGATGGTCTCGACCTCCGGCATGTCCGCCATGCGCAGCACCGGGTAGGTGTCGAAGTTGGTCTGCACCACGCGGCCGTTCTCGACCGTGCATTCGCCGAGCAGCATCGCCGAGAGGCCGTAGACGAACGAGCCCTCCACCTGCGCCTCGATCTGCTGCGGGTTGAC
>JAGRHX010000542.1:390-1750 GCA_020444775.1 Gammaproteobacteria bacterium | reverse complement strand
CAGCACCAGCCGGTCGTAGCGCAGTTGAACGTCGCTGCCGAGCCGCACGCTGCGCGTGTCTGGGTCGATGCTGCTCACCCAGTCGTGCACGATCTGCAATCCGGGCAGCGCGGCGAGGCGGTCATAGCCGTGGATGAGCCCGGCCCTGTCGAACAGACCGCCAAGATACAGGTTGGAGAAGAAACAGGTGTGATAGGTGCGTGAGGGCTCGATGAGGACCACGTCCAGCGCGTTGCCGGCATCTCGGGCCAGATGATGCGCGACGCTGGCCCCACCAGCGCCGCCGCCGACCACCACCACCCGGGGACGCGCCGTGCCATTCAGCATGGGACTGGCCGCGCCGGCGACCACCGCGGCCGCGGCGGCATGGCCAATCAGACTGCGTCTGCTGAAGCTGCGCATATCCCCTCTCCGGGCCGGGTGCTAGGCGGCAACCATACCACTGCGCGCCCGCGCTCAGCGGTGATCACCGGGTGCTGTCCGGCACCGGGGGGCAGGGCTCGACGACCGAGCCTTGCCGGAGCGCGCGGTCAGGCGAGACCGTGGTCGGTCAGGAAGCGTTCCAGGGCTCTGCTCAGCGTGTCGTTGTCCGACTCCTCGAACTCGTAGCGCGCGCGCACCCAGGGACGATCGGTGGCGATGAGCTGGCCCAGGTCGCACGGCGTGCCGCAAACCACCACCTCGGCATCGCTGCGCTTTATGGTCTGCTGCAAGGCATCGAGCTGTGCTCGCGAATAGCCGACCGCCGGCAACACCTTGCCGATGTGCGGATACTGCTCGAATACCCCCCGCATGGTGTCGGTCGCGAACGGTCGCGGATCGACGATCGACGCGGCCCCCGCGTTCACCGCCGCGACATAGCCCGCGCCATGGCTCATGCCGCCGTGGGTGAGCGTCGGACCGTCCTCGATCACCAGCACCCGGTGGTTTCGAACCAGGTCCGGATCGTCGAGCATCACCGGCGAACGGCCACGTCCGACCACGGCGTCGGGGTTGATTGCTCGGGCCGTATCGGTGACCTGCTGGATGTCCGCCGCCGTCGCCGAATCCACCTTGACGACGATCACCACGTCGGCCATGCGTAGCACCGCCTCGCCGGGGTGGAAGCCCTGCTCGTTGCCGGGGCGCAGCGGATCGACCAGGACCAGATGCAGATCCGGCTGGACGAACGGAAAGTCGTTGTTGCCGCCATCCCACAGCAGCACATCGCCCTCCGCGCTGGCGCGCTTGACGATCTGTGCGTAGTCCACCCCCGCGTACACCACCGTGCCCATCGCGACGTGTGGTTCGTACTCCTCACGTTCTTCGACCGTGCAGTCGGCGGCCGTGAGATCTTCGGGGCTGGCGAAGCGCTGCACCA
>JAGRHX010000542.1:0-341 GCA_020444775.1 Gammaproteobacteria bacterium | reverse complement strand
CGTAGCCGGCGAGCCAGCCAGCGCGTGAGCTGCGATTTACCGCAACCGGTGCGCACGGCGGAGGTCGCGATGACCGGGAGCGTCGCGCGGATCATGGTCTGTCGAGGTGAGCACAGGTGGAAGTCGGCGCCAGCGGCGAGCGCGATGGAGGCAGTGTGCATGACCTGCTCGTGACTGACGTCGCTGTACGCGAAGTGGACCCGGTCGATACGCTGCTCGGCGCAGATCGCGGCCAGCGAGGTCTGGTCCTCGATAGGGATGCCTTGTGGATAGCCGGCGCCCGCCAGCGTGGCCGGGAACCGCCGGCCGCTGATCCCGGGGATCTGGGTCGCGGTGAAGGC
>JAGRHX010000541.1 GCA_020444775.1 Gammaproteobacteria bacterium | reverse complement strand
ATCATCGGCGGCGGCTCGGCGGGCTGCGTGCTGGCCAATCGACTGAGCGCGGACCCCGGCACCCGGGTGCTGCTGCTGGAAGCGGGCGGCGAGACCGACAACCTCTGGATCAAGGTCCCGGTGGGCTTCCAGAAGCTACTCACCCACCCGACCTTCAACTGGCTCTTCGAAACCGAGCCGGAGGACAACGTTAACGGCCGGCGGATCCCGATCCCACGTGGTCGAGGGCTGGGCGGGTCCAGCGCGATCAACGGCATGCTCTACGTGCGTGGCCAGCCGCTCGACTACGACACCTGGAGCCAGCTCGGCAATCGCGGCTGGTCGTTCGAGGACGTGCTGCCGTACTTCCGCAAGGCCGAGCGTTTCGAGCGTGGCGGTGACGAGATACGCGGCGGCGACGGGCCGTTGAACGTCGCCGACCTGCGCGAGCGGCACGTGCTGGTGGACGCCTTCGTCGACGCCGGCGTGGAATGCGGCTACGAGCGCAACCCCGACTACAACGGCAAGCGCCAGGATGGTTTCGGCTACTACCAGGTCACGCAGCGCGACGGTCGGCGCGAGAGCGCCGCCACCGCCTATCTGCAGCCGGTGCGTAATCGCCCGAATCTGGAGATCCAGACCCAGGCCCGTGCTACCCGGCTGCTGATCGACGGCCAGCGAGTGACCGGTGTCGAGTACCAGCGGGACGGGCAGCGCCTACAGGCCCAGGCCGCCGGCTCGGTCTGTCTGTGCTCGGGCGCGGTTCAATCACCGCAGTTGCTCGAGCTGTCCGGCATCGGCCAGCCGGCATTGCTGAAGCAGCTGGGTATCGAGGTACGTCACGCCCTGCCCGGCGTGGGCGAGAACTACCGCGACCACTACGCGGCACGTATCAACTGGCGGGTCACGCAGCGCATCACGCTCAACGAGGGTAGCCGCGGTCTGCGTCTGCTCGGCGAGGTGCTGCGCTATGCGCTGGGTCGCAGAGGCATGCTCACCTTCAGCGCCGGCATCGGCCATGGCTTCATACGCAGTCGCGCCGAGCTGGACAGTCCCGATTGCCAGCTGTTCTTCGCCCACGGCAGTTTCAGCGATCCGAAGACCCGCAAGTTCGACCGCGAGCCGGGCATGACCATCGGTGTCTATCAGTGTCGGCCCGAAAGTCAAGGCAGCATTCACATCGGCTCGACCGATCCGTTCGCCGCGCCGCTCATCCGACCGAACTTCCTCAGCGATCCGCTCGACTGCGAGACCCTGGTCGCCGGACTGCGTGCCGTGCGGCAGCTCGGCGAGGCGCACGCCTTCGATGCTTATCGTGCCTTCGAGATGAATCCCGGCAGCAAATGCAACAGCGACGAAGCGTTGCTCGATTTTGCCCGCCGCACCGGCGCAACCACCTATCACGTCATGGGCACCTGCAAGATGGGACCGGATGGCGACCCGATGGCGGTGGTCGACGACCGGCTCAGACTGCGTGGACTCGATGGGCTGCGGGTGGTCGATGCCTCTGTCATGCCGACCATGCCCTCGGGCAACATCAACGCGCCCGTGATCATGGTGGCCGAGAAGGCGGCGGACATGATCATCACCGACCGCCAACGCGCGCGGACCTGAGACCCGGTCCGCGTAGCGACCCCTCGGGTGCGGAGCTTTTCAGAAGTCGCACATGACAACGCCGCCCGAAGGCGGCGTTGTCATGACCGCGGCGGCGTGCCGGTGTGCGCCGGCCCCCGCGCCCGGGTCAGTCAGGCGAGTCGACGACGCAGCGCCAAGCCGGCGAAGACCAGCGCGACCAGGGCCAGCGGCGCCGGCTCGGGCACCGGCATCTGCGCCGCGCTGATGGTCAGCGTGTCACCCGCGCTCAGCGCAAGGCTCAGAAACGAGCCGCTCGCGCCGGGACCGTTGACGAACACGAAGCCGTTGCCCAGACCGGCGAAGCTGTTGAGGGTGATGTCGATGGTCCAGAGCAGCCCCTCGAGGCCACCGATCACCGCGCCATCGGTATTGAAACCGTTCCACGAGAAGCTCTCGGTGCCGTTGATCAACGTGGTGGTCTCGCCACCATCGTCACTCAGGGTCACGCTCGCCCCGGTGGGGAAACCGCTGGTGGTCATGTTGATGTTGCCCGAGCCGGTGCTGGCGCTGGTCTCGCGATCGAACATCATGCCCAGGCTCAGCGCACCGTTGGCGGAATTCTCGTGCAGCCAGAAATGACCGCGATTCTCGAGCTCGTCGAAGGCCGGGTGACCGGACGAGCTCGAGAGACTGTAGTAGGCGGCGCCGCTTTGATTGGTGCTGATCGGGTCGACGGTATAGCTGTTGGTGCCGTCGCTGACGGTATAGATGATGCCGGCGCTGGCCGTGCTGGACAGCGCGCTCAGCAGCACCGCGGCGACAAGGCCCAGACGAGCTTTGTTGAACATCGGGACATTCTCCTTACTGTGTTCTCCGGAAGTCTCAAGCTCTGGAATCAAGATCCAGGCCAGTCCGATTTTCTGTGCTTGCTCAATCACTTGACCACGTTGCGGCAGCATTCTGTAAAGCCTGCCGACGAACTTTGGGCCTATCTCTCCTTATTCACCGCAAAATAGTCGCATTGCGATTGTCAGCACCGCGCCCGCAGACCCGATGGCCCGAGTGTTCGTCCCGTGGGACCCGGGCCGCGACGCGTGAAGAGCCAGCGCATTGACGGACGGCTCGCGCCTGTCAACATGCGGATCAGCTAAACAACGATGCTTTTAGGAGCTCGACGAATGTCCCTGGATTGTGAACCCCTGAGTGGCGCGCTGGGCGCCACGGTGCGTGGCATCGACCTGTCAGAGCCGATCGACGCCAGCCGCTTCCAACAGCTGAATGCCGCGCTGCTCGAGCATGGCGTGCTGTTCTTCCACGACCAACAGCTCACCCCGGCCCAGCAGGTCGCGTTCGCACGGCACTTCGGTGACATCCACTATCACCCCCATGTTCAGGGACTGGCCGAGCAACCCGAGGTGATGGAGATCCTCAAGACCGAGACCGACACGGTGAACTTCGGGGCCGGCTGGCACAGCGACCAGATGTTCCTGGACGAGCCGGCGATGGGCACCTGTCTGTATGCGCTGGAGGTGCCGGCGGCTGGGGGCGATACGCTGTTCGCCTGCATGCGCGCCGGCTACCGCAGCCTGTCACCGGCCATGCAGCGCCTGGCCCGCGGTCTGAAGACGGTCAACCTCTCGGTCGCCGGCCAACAACAGCGGCGTGGCCAGTCGTCGGTGGCCACCTACTCGAGCATGCGCACCCGGGATGCGGGCGCGGACGAGCCCACCGCGGTGCATCCGCTGGTCCGCACCCACCCACAAACCGGTGAGGACGTGCTCTACATCGGTATCCATACCCTGACCTTCCTCGACCACACGCCACAGGAAAGCCGCGCGCTCATTGATTTCCTGCTCGACCAGGTCACCCGGCCCGAGCACACCTGCCGGTTCCGCTGGCGTGCGGGCTCGCTCGCCCTGTGGGACAATCGCCGGGTGCTGCACAACGCCATCAATGACTACCCGGGCAAGCGGCGACGCATGCACCGGGTTACGGTGGTCGGCGATCGCCCGGTGAGCGTGAATCGAACCGCGGCCTGAGCGCCAGTACCCTGCGAATCGAGACCCGGCGCCGAGCGAGACCTTCGACCGGTCGTTCGGCCGACCACCGTGTCGAGCCGAGCGGTCGGTAGCGCCGCCGGCACGACTTTCGGTATCGAACCCTTACCATCGAGCCGATGGCGGTATCGTCGTCGACAGGCGCCAAGCCCATCGGCCCCGAAGTATCCAGCCCCTGAACATCCCGCCATGGTCACACTGAACGAAGAAACCCGGATCGAGTCACCACCGGATGCCGTCTGGCCGCTGCTGCGTGATCCCAACGTGGTCGCCGCCTGCATCCCCGGTGCCAAGCTGAGTGCCGACGAGGACGGGGTCTGGCGTGGCACCATTCGCGTCAAGTTCGGCCCCACCGTCGCCTTGTTCAAGGGCGAGGCGACGCTCGCCTTCGATGACGACGCACGACGTATAGTGGTGGACGGTCGCGGCATCGACGGGCGCGGCGCCTCGCGGGCATTGGCCAACAGCGTGGTCCAGCTGGATGGCGTGGACACCACACGGATGACGGTGCAGGGTGAGTTCAACGTCACCGGCCCGCTCGAGACCTTCGTCAATGCCGGCGGCGTGCACGTCGCGCGCGCGCTGATTGCTGAGTTCGCCTCGAACATCACCCGCACCGTCGCCGAGCGCGGCACGGCGCCGCCTGGCGCCGACACCGGCACGACTCAACCACCGAGCGCCGAGACCGCCGCCACCCCCGACGACGACATGACCGCGACTCCAGCACGCAGCGCTGCCACCGCAAATGCGTCGGCTAGCGCTGACACAGCCAGACCAACACCACCTCCACCCCAGCCAACCCGCGAGCTGAGCGCAACCTCACTGCTCTGGCGAGCCTTCGTCGGTTGGCTCAAAAGCCTGTTTGGCAAAGGACGATGAAATCATGAGCAAGCTCGAGCTAACCGACGTACTGGCCAAGGCATTCGTCGAAGAAGGCGTGGACCGCGTGTTCACGCTGATGGGCGACGCCAACATGTACTGGTCCGCGAAGATGGCGCAGATGCCCGGCGTACAGCTCATTCACGCCCGACACGAGCACTGCACCTGCTCGATGGCGCACGGTTATGCGCATGCCACCGGCAAGGTCGGCGTCGCCTCCACCACCTGTGGGCCGGGCTTCACCCAGATCATGACCGGTCTCAGCCAGGCCGCGCGCGGCAACATCCCGATGGTGGTGTTCGCCGGCGATTCGCCGATCGGCGCTGCCTGGTATCTGCAGGAGATCGACATGGCGCCGCTAGCGCGCGGCACCGGCGCGCACTTCATCGCCATCAAGTCCATCGACCGGGCGCTGGACAACGTGCGCGAGGCCTTTCATGTCGCCAGCACCGAGCGACGGCCGGTGGTGTTGAGCGTGCCGATGGACCTGCAGCGTCAGGAATATCCGTACATGGCCGACTACATCCCGTCGTCCGATCTGGGCCCGGTGGCGCAGCGCCCACTACCGGACCCGGCGCTGGTCGACCGACTGGTGGACATGATCGCCGAGGCCGAGAAGCCGATCATCATCGGCGGTCGTGGCGCGGTGATGTCCGGCGCGCGTGAAGCGTTGGAAGCACTGGCCGAGCGCGCCGGCGCGCTGCTCGCCACCTCGCTGCTCGGCAAGGGTCTGTTCGACGGCAACCCGTACGCGCTCGACATCGCCGGGGCTTTCTCCAGCGACTTCGCCCGTGAGTGCTTCGCCGAGTCCGATCTGGTCATCGGTGTCGGTGCCGGGCTCGGCCATTACACCACCGAGGCCGGCTATCTGTTTCCGGCCGCGCAGATCGTGCAGATCGACACCAATCCACGGGGGCTCTGGCAGGGGCTGCGCACCGCCGATCTGCACATCCGCGCCGACGCGCGAGCCGCCGCGGAAAGCGTGGTCGAGCGGCTGGATCAGCGCAATGTGCGCCGCAACGGCTTCCGCGACGCCGACATGCAGGCCCGCATCGCCGCCGACGTGCCCGATGCCAAGGCCTACGAGGTGCAGCCCAACACGGTCGACCCGCGCAAGGCAATCGTCGAGCTGGACAAGCTGATCCCGAAGGACTGGGATGTGGTCATCGGTGGCGGTCACTATTTCTCGATCGCGCTCACCCATCTGCGTGGCCGTGCCCCAGAGAAGTACCATGTGATCGTCGATTTCGGCGGTATCGGCTCGGGACTACCGGCGGCGATAGGCGTGGCCGCCGCACGCAACGATGGCAAGGTCGCGCTGATCGAGGGTGACGGCAGCCTGTTGATGCACGTGCAGGAGCTGGAGACCATTCGCCGGCACGGTATCAAGATGCTGATCGCGGTGATGAACGACGGTGGCTACGGCGCCGAGTTCCACAAGTTCCGTGCCCATGGCATGGAGGCGGCGGCGCTCGAGGCCACGCACGGCCGAGGCGATCTCGCCGCGATGGCCACCGGCTTCGGTCTCAACGGCCACACGGTCAGCGGCGACGGCGCGATGGCGAAGCTGTTCGACACCCATCAGTCGGTGAACACCGCCAGCCTGTGGGATGTGCACACCGACGACCGCATCCCGTCGCGTGCCTACCGGCGCGTCCACTACGGTGAGGCCTGAGC
>JAGRHX010000540.1 GCA_020444775.1 Gammaproteobacteria bacterium | reverse complement strand
TTTGCAGCCAGTCCAGGATGAACAGTGTGCGCTCGATGCGCCCCAACTCGCGCAGGGCGACAGCCAGGCCGTTCTGGCGCGGATAGCTGCCGAGCTTCCGCAACATCAGCGACGCGGTGACGGTGCCCTGCTTGATCGACGTGGCCAGCCGCAGGATCTCGTCCCAATGCGCGCGCACGAGCTTGCTGTTAAGCGTGCCGCCGATCATCGGCTTGAGCACCGAGTAATCCGCCTTTCCGCTGGGGACGTACAACCTGGTGTCGCCGAGATCGCGAATGCGGGGCGCGAATCGAAACCCCAGCAGGTGCATCAGAGCGAAGACGTGGTCGGTGAACCCGGCGGTGTCGGTGTAGTGCTCCTCGATGCGCAGGTCGGACTCGTGGTACAGCAGGCCATCGAGTACGTAGGTCGAGTCGCGGATGCCGACGTTGATCACCTTGGTGTGGAACGGCGCGTATTGATCCGAGATGTGGGTATAGAACTGCCGGCCGGGATCGCTGCCGTACTTCGGGTTGATGTGGCCCGTGCTCTCCGCCTTGCCTCCGGCCCGGAAGCGCTGGCCGTCCGATGATGACGTGGTGCCATCGCCCCAGTGTTCGGCGAACGGTTGCCGAAACTGTGCGTTCACCAGTTCGGCCAATGCGGCCGAATAGGTTTCATCGCGGATGTGCCACGCCTGTAGCCAGGAGAGCTTCGCGTACGTCACGCCCGGGCATGACTCGGCCATCTTGCTCAGACCGAGGTTGATCGCGTCGGCCAGAACGGCCGTCAGCAACAGCGTCTTGTCCTTCGCGCCGTCGCCGGATTTGAGATGCGTGAAGTGGCGCGTGAACCCCGTCCACGCGTCCACCTCAAGGAGCAGTTCGGTGACCTTGACGTGCGGCAGCCGCATGGCGATCTGATCGATCAACGCTTGCGCAGCATCGGGAACGACGGCATCGAGCGGCGTGATTTTCAGCCCGGACGTGGTGATGATCGCGGCCGGCAGTTCGTTACTCGCCGCCAAGCGGTTGGCCGTTTCCAGCTGCTCGTCGAGCAGGCGCAGCCGGGCGCTCAGGTAGCGCTCGCAATCGGGCTCCACTGCGAGCGGCAAGGCGCTTGTGCGCTTCAGCGTGGTGAACGTGTCTGTCGGCACCAGGTACTCGTCGAAGTCCTTGAACTGGCGCGACCCTTGCGCCCAGATGTCGCCCGACCGAAGTGCATTCTTCAGCTCCGACATCGCGCATAGCTCGTAGTACCGGCGATCGAGCCCATCGCCAGTGACGACGAGCTTTTCCCAGCGCTTCTTGATGAAGGCCGTCGGCGCATCGGACGGGACGGTCCGCGCACCGGTCGCATTCATGCGGCGCAGCAACTCGATGGCATCGAGCGCGCCCTTCGCAGCCGGCGCGGCGCGCAGCTTGAGAACGCGAAGAAACTCGGGCGCGTAGCGACGCAGCGTGCTGTACTGATCGCCGACGAGGTGCAGAAAATCGAAGTCCTCGGGCTGCGACAATCGCTGCGCTTCACGCACGCTTTCGGCGAACGCCTCCCATCCCACAGCGTTCTCGATGGCAGCGAAGGCGTCGATTCCGATCTGCTTTGCATCCAGCAGTGCCTGACCGACGCGGCCGAACAGACGCAGGTTCTCGTTGATCGCCTTGCCGGCGGCCTGAAATTGCTGTTGGTGCTTGTTCTTGGCCGCCCCGAACAGGCGCCCGAGAATCCGGTCGTGCAGGTCGATGACCTCATCAACGACGGTGGCCATGCTTTCGATCGCGACCGCCACCAAGGTGGCATAGCGACGATTCGGCTCGAACTTGGCCAAGTCCGCCGGTGTCATCTGACCGCCTTCGCGCGCCATCTTGAGCAGACGGTTCTGGTGCACTCGCAGTTCGATTCCAGCAGGCAGATCGAGCGCCTGCCAGCCCTTGAGCCGTTCAATGTGTTCCAGCATATGGCGAGAGTTCGGCTTGGCCGGAGATTGGCGGAGCCAGGTCAGCCAAGTACTTTTTCCGTTATCCCGGCGCTTGAGCAGACCGTCCAGGCGTCGCCGGTGCGCGTCCGACAGCGGTTCGCTCAGCGCCGCATAGATCCGACGGTTCGCCCGTGTGATCCCTTCAACGCAGGCCCGTTCGATGACTTCGATGCCGGGCAGCACCGTTCGCTCACGGCGAAGTTCGTCCATGACGCCGCTGGCCAGCACGACGCCCTTGTCGCTCTGCAGGGCGATCGCCGTGGCCGTCTGCACGGCCTTGCGATAGTGCGCCAGACCGAACGGGACCAGCCCGAGGTAGGCACGCACCTCAAGCAGATGCTCTCGCCGTGTTTCCTCGCGCTCGGCATACCGTGGCCAGCAATCGGGATCGACGCGCAACTGCCGACCGAGCCAATGCAGCAGCGCGGCAGGGACATCGGCGCCGGGCAGCAAGCCCTGCCCGGGATAGCGCAGCAGGCACAACTGCACGGCGATCCCCAGTCGGTTCGGGTCGCCTCGCCGTTGCCGCACCAGTGCCAGATCGACCTCGTTGAGCGTGTACTGCCGGATCAGCTCATCGTCGTTTTCGGGTATCGCCAGCAGGCTTTCGCGTTCAACCGCGGACAGGAGCGATCGGCGGGGCATCGGCGGTCCTCTCGAAAACCTTGGTTATTGATAGCGCCGCCAGCCATGTCCACATGCCACGGCAGAATCGGCTCAG
>JAGRHX010000539.1 GCA_020444775.1 Gammaproteobacteria bacterium | reverse complement strand
CGGCCGCGCGCCGCCAAGCTCTCCGCCGCCCTGGCCGATCCCTACGGTCGCGTGAGGCTGCTCCCACCCGGTCGGGCATCACTGTTCGTTGTGGTCAAAGGGTTTCGCGGTACCGGTGCGAGCGCCGTTCATGAGGCTCTGCGCCGCGCCGGCGTCGAGGTGCTTGCGGAGCTGGCGTTGGAGGATGCGGTGGTGGCGAGCGTCGAGCCGAGCGCGGTCGACGCACTCACCCGACTGCCCGAAGTACGCTGGGTGGAGCCGGCCGAGGCGCAGTGGCAGCACGAGACCGACCGGCTGATCGAAGCTGCAGATAGTTACAGCCTGTACGGTCAATCGCCACGCGGCACCGGGATCCGAGTCGGGGTATTCGAAGGTGGACACGTGCGGGCCGACAACCCCGATCTGGCCGGCCGGGTGGTGAAGGCGGACTTCAGCCCCCTGTTTCCCGCTGGGCACACCACCATGATGGCCGGCATCATCGCTGGCGATGGTGAAGTCTCCAAGGCGAACGGTGGCATACCGCGTGAGTGGCGAGGGTTCGCCACCGACGCGCGGATCTTCAGCTACAACTTCAATGCAGGACCCAAAGCCGAGCCATTCGAGCACATCCTCGATTACCTCTTTGACCTGGTCGCGGGAACACTGCTGGACGACTTGCAGATCATGAACAACGCCTGGGGCACACCGGAGTGTCGGGACCACCCCTATGGCGTCTACGAGGGCCGCTCCGGTGCGCTCGACGATGTCAGCAGCGGTCATCTCGGCCGTCCGGTGGTCGTCGTGATGTCCGCTGGCAACTACCGCAACGGCTTCAACCCACCCGGAAACACCAACACGGAGGTGCTCTCCGGTGGTTGCATCCAAGAACGTGAGATGCCGTTCCTCAACTACTTCAACCTGGCCCACCCCAAGGCGGCCAAGAACGTCATCCTGGCCGGCGGGCTCGACCCCCAGTGGCGCTCGCCCACGCTGCGTGCCTCCTGGGGACCGACCGCGGATGGTCGGCTCAAGCCCGAAGTCGTCGCGCCGTCACATTTTCACGGTGAGCTGCAGGACGGCGGCATTGATCGGTGGGTGTCGGTACTTACCGACAAGAACGGTGAGAATCCACCCTTCATCAAGCAGAGCTTCACGGCGCCGTTCGGACCTCTGCCGAACAAGCCCATGTATGGCAATGCAACGGGCACGTCGGTGTCGGCCGCGGTGGTGTCGGGTGCTCTGGCGCGCATCATCGAAGAGTATCGATGGAACTTTCCGGAGCGACCCGACCCGCGTCCGGCCAGCATGCGCGCGCTGCTAGCGCATACCGCCCTCGACCTCGACTCGAGCCCCAATCACTTCCAACCGTCGAACATCTTCACCGTGGGACCGGACTACGCTTCGGGCTATGGATTGGTCCGGGTGAAGGCGGCACTCGAGGTCGTTGCGAACCGTGGTATAGACGAGGACGAGCTGGAACACGAGGAGTTTCGACTACACGCCATCAGCGTAGCACCCGGGTCCGGCCCCCTGACGGTCACACTGGCCTGGGATGATCCGGCCGCGGCGGATGGCGTCGGTCATGCGCTGATCAACGATCTCGACCTCATGCTGCTTGCACCTGATGGCACCATTCACCACCCGTGGACGCTCAATCCCGAACAGCCCTCCTTACCCGCGGTACGTAGTCGGCCGGATCGTCGCAACAACCTCGAGAAGGTCACCGTCGACCGCCCGATACCAGGCACCTGGATCGTAATCGTGCAGGGCAAGGACGTCGGCATGGGGCCACAGACCTTCTCGCTGATTACCGACAAAGCGCTGTAAAGGCTCGCGGACGACTTGCTCGCATTTGATGTCCTGCTTGCCGTCGACACGCACTGTCGCCCGCGAACAAGCTCGAGCCTTGAAGTGGACCTGGCTCGTCAATGGCCGGTCGACTCTACAAATCATGGCTGTCACCGAGTGCCGGCATCTCGACCCGGGTTTCGGTCAGCAGCGTCGCGAAGTGCCGCATGGCCTGCTCGTCACCATGCACAAGGAAGGTCCGCTCAGGGCCGCCGAGTCGTCGATACCACTCCAGTAGCTCGTCGCGATCGGCGTGCGCGGAAAAGCCACCGATGGTGTGGATCTTCGCGCGAACCGGGATCCGCTCGCCAAAGATGTGAACCTCGCCAGCGCCGTCGATGATGCTTCGCGCCAGCGTGTGCTGCGCGGCGTACCCGACGAATACCACGCTCGAGTCCTCGCGCCAGAGGTGTTGCTTCAAGTGATGGCGAACGCGTCCACCGGTGCACATCCCGGACCCGGCCAGGATGACGGCACCACCGTCGATCCGGTTCAAGGCGATTGACTCGGACGTCTCACGGGTGAAATGCAGACCGGGCAGATGGAAGGGGTCTCGCCCCTCACGGAACAGCTCGGCCACGTCCGTGTCGTAGCAATCGGGATGGCGTTCGAATATCTCGGTTGCGGAGATTGCCATCGGGGAATCGAGGAACACCTGAATCGATGCGGGCAGGGTCGACTGGCGCACGCCTTCACGCAGGAAGTACAAGATCTCCTGTGCCCGCTCGAGCGCGAAGGTCGGAATGATGACGTTGCCGCCGCGTCTGAAGGTATCCGTGATCGCCTCGTACAGCTCATCGACCGAAGGTGCCAGGGCCTTGTGCACGCGATCCCCGTAGGTGGTCTCCATGACGACGATATCCGTGTGCGCCGGCGTTCTCGGCGCACGCAGCAATGGTCTACCCGAGTAGCCCAGATCGCCGGAAAAGGTCACGGTGCGCTGGCGTCCGTGCTCTTCCAGCTCGAGGAATATGCTGGCCGAGCCGAGGATATGACCTGCATCGAGGAAGGTCGCGCGCACCCCCTTGGTGATCTGAATCGGATGGTCGTAGACCGCGGTGCGGCCAAAACGCTCGGTACAGTTCAAGGCGTCGAGAATCGAATACAGCGGCTCGACATTACGTGGATGTGCGCGCCTGTGCTTGCGCCGCGCCTGATAACGAGCCTCCTCCTCCTGCAGGTGCGCTGAATCCAGCATCACCAGACGAGCCAGCTCGCGGGAGGCCGCGGTAGTGATGATCTCGCCGCGGAATCCGCGTTTGCTGAGCAACGGGATACGTCCGCAGTGATCCAGATGCGCGTGTGTCAACAGCAGGAAGTCAATCGACCCGGGATCAAAGCCGAAATCTTCGGCATTCTCCTCGTCCAGCTCGCGGCCCCCCTGGTAGAGGCCGCAATCGATCAGGATCCGGCTGCCGGCACATTCGATCAGGTGACAGGAGCCGGTTACGTTGCGATCGGCACCGTGAAAGGAGATCTGCATGATTGATCCGGCCTTTTCGTTGAATTCAGGGAAGTCGCGATGAACCCATCGCGCCTGGTATCGGATTCACGTTGGCCGCCGCGTTGGTTTCGCGATGGCCGAGACTGGCACAGCCGCTGAGCGGTGCCGAGTCACGCGGCTGTCTGCACGTCACACAACAGCACCAAACAGGGCGCCGATCCCCGCGGTCAAGCCCATGGCAAGCATGCCCCAGAGCGTAACCCTCGCGGCCGCTCGTCCGACGGACGCGCCGCCAGCACGCGCCGAGAGTGCGCCCAAGGCCGCCAGGCTCAACAGCGATGCCAGGGTCACGACGGCAATCGTATGTTCCAGGGGGGCGAGTGCCGCCGCGGCCAGGGGCAAGATGGCGCCAATCGAGAAGGTCAACGCGGATGTCACCGCGGCCTGAATCGGTCTGGCGGCTCCCGTATCGGACATACCGAGCTCGTCGCGCGCATGCGCGCCCAGATCGTCGTGCTGCATGAGCTGTGATGCGACCTCTCGTGCAAGCTCGATCTCCACGCCTCGGGCAACATAGATCTGCGCCAGCTCCTCGAGCTCGGCGGATGGGGCGCTTTGCAGAGCCCGGCGTTCGGTCTCGAGATCCGCGCGTTCCGTGTCGGCTTGCGAGCTGACCGACACATACTCGCCCGCCGCCATCGACA
>JAGRHX010000538.1 GCA_020444775.1 Gammaproteobacteria bacterium | reverse complement strand
GCACCGGCCTGCATGGCGTCTCGTGCGTCCTTGCTCGCCCACGATGCGACCGCGAGCAGCGTCCGATCGTCACCGATCATGCGATGCAGACGTGTGCCTCGCGCGCCCGGCGCCCGCTGGATGATCTCGCTTGCGCGTACCCAGGCATCGGCGTACCGCTCAGCCGTGTGGCCGGGTTTGACGTGGACCTTGAAGATGAAATACATGGCGGTCTCCCTGCGAAGCGCTGGGCAGATTGGGGGTGGATGGTTGGTCGACACGGGCTTGCGCCGCCGCTGAGCGAGGGCGTCGTCTCTGACAGAACCGAGCATCCGGGACGGCCCACGATGAAACGCCGCGAATGAGGTTTCGTGCTCAACTCAGGCGCTCGTCTACCGCGCTGAGCAAGCGTTTCCCGTGAATGACCGCGACGATGAGCACGCGGTCCGTGTCGACACGATAGATGAGACGATAGCTATAGACGAAGGTTTCTCGGTAGCGCTCGTCGGCGCGTTCGGGGACGATTCGGCCGGCGAGCGGATGGTCACTGATGCGTCGTGTCACATCGACGATGCGCCCGACAACGGCCTGAGCGTAGGCAGCGGAATCGCGTGCTATGAAGCTTGCGATATCCTCTACATCATCGAGCGCGGCGCGAGACCAGACTACGGTGTGCGCCACTTCGCGAGCCTGGCTTCAGCTTCGCTCTGAGAGAGGATGCCGTCGCTTTCAGCCGAGCGTTCACCGCGCTGGA
This sequence comes from Gammaproteobacteria bacterium, assembly GCA_020444775.1. Next base: position 2,030 of record JAGRHX010000538.1, on the reverse strand, counting down.
TTTTCTCGAGCACGTACAGGTGATATTGCACATCTTCGAGCGTGCAATCGTCCGGTAATGTGCGGAGCAATGCCTCGACCTCTTGTTTTGCTACACCCATGTGCTGCTCTCTGTGTAGATACGAGGGTTGTGGGCAGGTGTTGTTGTGTTGGAGACCGCATCCAAGCCTCATTCTAGCCGCTCACACGGTCGCGATCGGGCCATTGTGCCGTGGGCATCGAGGACGGCGCCCAGCCGTCCTCGATCTGGTGCAGATGCTCGCGCCGGATGGCGAGGACGCGTCGCAACGCCCGGATGGCGGTATCCAGCAGGATTCGAGCCTTCTCCACATTGGCCTGCGCGACCGCATGGTCCGCCTCCAGACCCACGATCCGACCGCCGATCTTGGGCGCCACGATGACCGCCGCGTTCGCTTCGAGGTTACCGGTGAAGGTCCGTCGATTCTCGGTCGAGCCCCGCTCGATGACGCCGACCTCGACCGGCACCGCCAGGCTGGTGCCCGCGCTGCGGCCCGGCGCTGGCGGATCCGGGTCCTGCCCACTGGCCACCCGGGCGAACGCGGCGGCCACCGCGAGCAGGGGAGCGAACCGTCTGAAGCCTCTCATGACCTTCGATTCTAACGGCCTCGCGCGATGGCAAGGCCGCGAATCGAAGAATGCGAGTGACAGGCCCGCCTACTTCGGTGCAACCATGGTCTGCGACCGTTGCATCACGTTGATGCCACGCTCCGTCTGTCGAGCCGCGTCCACGCTGGAGTGAACCACGACCTTGTTCGTCAACCCTCCCAGGGACAGCTGCTTCTGCACATGATCCGCATGGCAGGTGGTCGGGTGGCCGATCCGCGCCAGGGCGGAGCGGTTGGCCTCACACATCTGCGCGTAGCTGCACGGGCCGTCGTTGCAGACCCGCAGACGCGGCTCGGGTAGATCATTGCCGTCGACCATCCCCGCCAGCATGAATTGCGGCGACTTCAGATAGACGCCACACAGCAAGCGCAAACGGGAGACCTCGCCACCCGGCTCGGCGGCCAGCATCGCGCTGTCGACCGGGCTGTCCAGCGACAGCCCGAACAGGGTCTGGAGCAGGGTCGCCTCACTTAGCGATGCGTCGATGACCGGCTTGGCCTTGAACTCGCCGACCGATGGCGGCTCGCTCGGAATATCGAAGGCCAGATCGTCGAACTGTGGCACGGGCTCAGGCGTCGGAATCGGCAGGATCTGCAGCGAATCGATGCCCGGATCCGGCTCGTTCCCCTCGATCACCGGCATCTGCAACAGCCAGTCCTTGAGCGTCAGCACCACGTCCGCCAAGGTCAGGGGCTGCTCGGCGTGCAGCGCGTTGTACTCATCCACGCTCGCGACCAGACGATTCAGCCAATCGACCCGGTCGCTGGCAAGGGCAGGCGGCCGGCATCGACCGAACTGCTCGTCCCAGGCGAGCAGCGCCTGGAAGTCGATGTCCTTGGCACCGGGCTCCCAGTCGTTCACGTACTGGCCGATGGCCGTGACCAGGTCCAGATCGGGAAACGCACCACCGGGCATCAGCGCCGGGCGCGGCCAGTCCATCGCGCTCGCCGCGCCGCTCAGCAAGGTGAACGGCGCGTATCGATGCACCGCGTGCAGCATGCCGTTGTAGCCGCACATGGCTTCCGGCGCCAGCTCGTCCAGTCCATTGTCGTTACCACCCACACCGGTGGTGAATATCGGCTCGTCCAGCTGCGGGCTCGGATCGGACTCGACATCCACACACGGCCGCGCGGTGACATCGAAGGGGTCGATGACCGCGGGCACCGAGTAGGCGCTGTCCAGAACCGTGTCGCGTGGCGGCCGGCGGTTGAAGTATCGGCTGGTTACGATCTCGACGATCAGCGACTTCAACGACCAGCCCTGGCCGACGAATGCACTCTCGGTCAGATGGCGGTGCAGACGCATCTGCGCCTGGTTACGCGCGAACTGATTGGCGATCGTCAAGCGCTCGCCGATGATCTGCTCCCAGACGTTGTCGGCGATCTTCGCCGCGACCATGTAGGC
>JAGRHX010000537.1 GCA_020444775.1 Gammaproteobacteria bacterium | reverse complement strand
AGCCCCTGATAGCCCGAGAGGAAGTCCGCGTCCACGGCCAGCACCGAGGCATCCAGATCATCGTGCACCCCGGCAAAGAAGGTGTCCTGGGCGCCCAGCCAGGCCGCGCCCAGACGCAGCTGCGCGCAGCTCTGGTGCATCCCGAACGGCGTCAGCGCGGTGGTGCCGGTGGGCGGCTGACCATCCTCGGTCTCGAACAGATCGGCCCTGAACACGCCGTTGTGCAGACGCGCGGTCTCACCCACCTTGACAGCGCCAAAGGCGCCGTTCAGCGCCGCGGCCAGCGCCTCGAGGCGCTCGGCATCATTGGCGATGGTTGCGAACTGCGGCATCGACATCGACGGCGGATTGAGCAGGTTGTTCTTGAGCTGTTGCGGACTCAGATCGCGTATACCGCGCGCCGACGCGCCAGTGCCGTTGGGCCCATGACAACCGCTGCAATAGCTTTGATAGTCATCGTTGTCGACCAGCGAACCCTCGCCTTCGCCGGTGTGATCGAACATCGCCAGATCCAGACTGCGATACAGCGGATGGGTACGCTGCCCTACACCGGTCGTCGAATAGGTGCCACGATGGCAGGACATGCAGGCCATGTTCCGATGCAGGAACACGTCATCGAACGCGGTGCCGAGCTCGGCCTGACGTTCCTCCTCGGTACGCATGCCAGACCCCACACCGTGAGCAGTCAGCGTCCACAGATAGCCCCGGTAGGCGGCAAACAGATTGTCCTCTTTGATGGCGTCGCTGATGAGGTCATACATGTTGAAGCCGCGCGTATATGCGGCAAGCGGCGATGCGGCGCCGGCTACAAAGCTGGCCAGCGGCTGCGACGGCTGGGTCGCAAGCCCCGTCTCGCCGAGCACTTCGCCAAGCGGCGCATCGAAACACTGCGGGTCCTGACCCCGCGGATGACCTTCGCCACGCTGGGTCTTCAGATGGTCGACCAGATGCGCGGTCCAGGTGTGCTCGAACTCGGGTTGCTCCATCAGCATACGCGTCACCGCCTCACGGCCGTGCAGATCGACCAGGTCGGTCAGCAAGCGTACCTCCAAGGTTCCGCGCGGCCGTCGTCCGAGCAGCTTGGGCAGCAGCTGGCGGACGAACGATTCGTCACCGGCGTCGTCCCATTGCGGCACGGGTGGCCCGGGCATGGCAATCACGGCGCTGATGGTCGACGGCGCGGCGACGAGCAGCGGCTCATCGCTCTTCAGGCCGGTGGTGGCGCCAGTGGCCAGGCGCAGATCGCTCGCGCGCGCCGGCACGATGGCCGACAGCAGCCCCGCGAGCAACACGGCGAGCATTATCGATACAGAGCGTTTGCGTTCCATGCTGCTCTCCTCAAGCAATGCCCAGCACACGCTGGCGCAGGCGATTGCGAATGGTATCGGGCGATCCGTTCGGATTGATGACGGCGCTGAACTCGTCGCCCGCGGTGAAGTTCTCTGGATGAATCGGGTCGATACCAGCGGCGAGCAGAACGCCCGCATGCACGTCGGTCGGCGTGAGCGGATTGCTGGCGACCGCGCTCAACAGATTGTCACCGCTGAGCTCGATGGCACCCTCGATGCCGCGTGTGCTCACCGGCCCGCCGATCAACAGGGCAATGGTCGCGCTCGGAAAGTGCTCGCGGCCGGCGTAGGCAAAGCCGTCCTCCTCGCCAGTGCTCGGCGTGGGCGTGCGATTGAACTCGGTGGAGATGTAGATGAGGGTGTCGTCCAGATCGATGCTCGGACCGCCACCGCCGTTACCGATCAGATCGGCGAGCGCGCTCATCATGTTGTGCATGTGAGCGCTGGTCATCTCGACCACATTGCAGCGATCGGCATTGTTATGGGCGTCGTAGGGCGTGTCCGAGTTACGCAGGATGCCGGCGTTGTAGCCACCGTCGATGACGGTGACATGGCGGGCACCGGCCTCGAACAGCTCGGCAGCGAGTGACAGCGAGCGAGCGGTGGGGTTGTCGTTCAGCCCCAGGTCGTGCTCGGGCGCCTGCGCGCAGGGCGTGCTCGGCGCGGCATCGAGCTTGTCCCCGCCGAGCAGACCGTCCAGCGCGGTGGCGTGGGTCAGATAGTGGCCGGCGCTGGCAAAGGCGTCGACGTCCGCGGCCCGCAGCGGCGCGCCGCCCTGCCAGCGCAGCAGGTCCTGGTACTGACCGGTCAGCCGGGTGAACAAGGCATCCGCCGAGTTGACGATACCCGGCCGCGCCAGGGCCGTGCCCGCGGGCACCCCGACCTTCAGCCCCAGTGGTCGCGCGGTTGCCGGGTGCTGACCGATGGTGGTGGGCGCGATGTGAAAATAGGGCCGGATGTTATGCGCCGGACCCAACACGAACGCGCGTGGGATCTGTTGCTGCTGCTCGATGCTCTGGAAATGCCGCTGCACGGCGCTGCCCATACCTGCACCGCGCGGATTGCCGAAGCGTCGCCCGGTCACGGTCCGGAAGTTACCCGCGAAGTGCAGCTGGTCATCGTGAGCGGTCACGATCATGCGCGCACGCGAGAAGATGTCGTTGCGCCATAGCGGACAGGTGGCAGGTCCCCAGCTGACCCCGGTGCCGGCCGCGTCCTCGCCGAACTCGCGGGTCTCCAGTGGAAAAGCCGGCCCTCCGGCGCACTGCCAGTCGAGCGCGGCGACGAAGTCCTGAAGTCCCCGCCAGTTCTTCGCATCGGCGGCGGGACCGGTGCTCAACCAACCGTCGGTGCTCGTCGCCGCGCCGTCGTGCGAGACCCACAAGGTCTCCCACTGAGACGCACCGCCCGGCAGGTGGATCTCCAGGATCTTG
>JAGRHX010000536.1 GCA_020444775.1 Gammaproteobacteria bacterium | reverse complement strand
GACTACCGCCAGGCCCTGATCGGCACGCTGGCGCTGGTCCCGCAGGTTGTCGACGCGGTCTGCGTGCCGGTGATTGCCGCTGGCGGCATCATGGATGCGCGCGGCGTGGTGGCCTGTCTGGCGCTGGGGGCGGCCGGCGTGCAGATGGGCACCGCGTTCCTGGGCTGCCCTGAAGCGCCCGTCGCGCCGGTCTGGCGTCAGGCCCTGAAGGATTCCGATGGCGAGTCGAGCACGGTCACCGAAGCCATTTCCGGGCGACCGGCACGCGGTCTGCGCAACCGCTACATCGAGGAGGTCGAAGGACTGGGTGAGCCGTTACTGCCCTACCCCGCCCAGTACTCGGTTTCACGCGTGCTGCGAAAGGCCGCGACCGACAGCGGCGACGGGCGTTTTCTCGCAATGTGGTCCGGCCAGGCCGCGAGCCTCATCCGTGAGGAGCCGGCGGCGGACCTGGTGGCTCGGCTGGTGCGCGAGTCCAGCGCGCTGCTGACCCGGCTCGGCGGCGGTGTCGGCGGGAGCAGCACGGACTGAGACCGGTTCAAGCCAGGGGCGCGAGCGTCGCGCCAGATGCCGGCCGTACGATCGGACACTCGCCGCGCTCGGCCCACTCCTGCCAGGAACCGACGTAGTTGCGGACCCGGGGATAGCCCAGCACACGTAGCGCAAGATAGGCGTGCGCGGAGCGATAGCCGGTGTTGCAGTAGGCGATGACCTCGTTCTCCGGCCGAAGACCGCGTTCGGCATACAGCGCGCGCAGCTCGTCCACCGGCCGCAGCCGGCCATCCACGGCCAGGTTGTGCTTCCATTCCTGGTGCAAGGCGCCCGGCACGGCGCCGCCCCTGGACGTGCCGCGGCGATCATTGCCCAGCCACTCCTGCTCGCTGCGCGTATCCAGGATGTGAGTCTCGGCAGCCCCGATTGCCGCCTTGACCTCACGCCAGGTGGCCACCCGTGACTCGTCCAGCTCGTATCGATACGCAACTGCCTTGGGGGGCTCGGCAACCCGCTCGATGGCGTGTCCGGCGGCGCTCCACGCGAGGAAGCCACCGTCGAGCACCGCCACACGCGGATGACCGAGATACTCCATGAACCAGAAGGCACGGGCCGCGGCCTCGTCGGTACGATCGCCGTACACCACCAGGGTATCGTCGCGCGAGATACCAGCCATTCCGATCTGCCCGGCCCACATCTTCACGAACGACGCCATGCAAGCCGGATCGGTATCGAAGATGTTGATGCCGTAGACACTGAAATGGGTGGCATCGGGCAGGTGGCCACAGGCATAACGCTCACCGCGGCGTACATCGAGCAAGCGCAGGCCCGGCGTCGAGAGCAGGCCAATCAGATTGGGTATGTCTATCAATGGACCGAGAGAGGGCATGTTCAGTCTGCTCCGTGGACGAGCGCGTCACGCGCAACCGAGCTGGTCGGCCAGCGCCGTGAAGCTGTCCGCGACGTAGTCCCAGTCCGAGGTGGCATGGACATCCTTGACCTGAGCGGGACCGTACTCGTGCGGACGCGCTACGAACGCGGTGCGCAAACCGTTGCTGCGAGCGGCAGCCAGATCGTCGTTGTGCGCGGCGACCAGCATCACCTGCGCCGGCTCCAGATCGAGGAAATAGCAGGTCTTCAGATAGGCCTGCGGCAACGGCTTGTAGGCCTGCGCCGGCTCGGCGCCCAGGATCACGTCCCAGGGCAACCCGGCATGCTTTGCCATGTTGGTGAGCAGCGCGATGTTGCCATTGGACAGCGTGCCGATGATGAAGGACCGCTTCAACCGGGTCAGACCGGCAGCGCTGTCGGGCCAGGGATCGAGTCGGTGCCAGGCACGGCTGAAATCGTCGATATCGGCCTCGCTCAGCCCCGTCAGCCCGTGGCTCTGGATCAGCTCGACCAGACCTTCACGATGCAGGTCGTCCAGACGTGTCCAGGCACGTTCGCCGCTGCGCACCCTCTGCATCGCGGGCTGATACTTCGCCCGCCACGCATCGGCAAAGGAAGCCCAGTCCAGCTCGAAACCGAAGCGTCTGCCCAGTGCCTCGCCCTGACGGGCGATGCTCGAGCGCCAGTCCACGACCGTGCCGAACACGTCGAAAACCAACGCCTTGATAGTGGAAGCATCCTGGGTAGCCATCACACGACCCCGTTCAGGACCCGGATGGGCCGGCCGTCCAGATAGGCTTCCACCGCTTCGACGAAGGCCGGGAAGAACATCTTGAAGGCCTCCGCCACGCCGTAGCCGGTGTGCCCGGTGAGTATCGCGTTGTCCAGCGTGCGCAGCGGGTGCGACGCCGGTAGCGGCTCGATATCGTAGACATCGAGGCCGGCGCCGGCGATGGTCTGATCACGCAGCGCCTGGATCAGCGCCGCCTCGTTGACGATGGGCCCGCGAGAGGTGTTGATGAGGTAGGCGCTCGGCTTCATCCAACCAAGCTCCTGCTTCCCGACCAGATCGCGCGTGCGGTCACTGAGCACCAGTTGCACGGTGATGAAGTCGGATTCGCTGAACAGGGCTTCCTTCTCCACCCGCTGCACGCCATGCTCCGCGGCCCGCTCCTCGGTCAGGTTCTGACTCCAGGCAATGACCCGCATGCCGAAGGCCTTGCCCACCGCGGCGACCTGCGAGCCGAGCTTGCCCAGACCGAGGATTCCCAGGGTCTTGTTCTTCAATGTCACCGGCAGCTCGGCCTGCCAGCCGCCGGCATGCATGATCCGGTCCTCGCGCGGCAGGTTCTTGGCCAGACCCAGAATCAGGGCCCAGGTGTGCTCGAAAGCCGGATAGCCCAACGAGGGCGTGCCCGAGACGATCACCCCCGCATCACGGGCAGCCGCCATGTCGATGCCGCGATTACGCATGCCAGCGGTGACGATCAGCTCGAGCTTCGGCAATCGTCCGATGACGGTCGCGGGAAACCGGGTCCGTTCGCGGATGCAGGTCACGATCTGGAAGTCCTTCAGGGCCTCCACGACGGCATCGTCATCGCCCAGATGATGATCGAACACCGTGATCTTGACCTGGCCCTCGACGTCGGACCAATCCGCATGCTCGAACGCAAGCCGCTTGTAGTCATCGAGAATCGCAAGCTGCATGCCACAGTCCTCGGCAAGAAGGTAGTACGTCACCAGCCCGGTGGTGAACGAGAATCGCTATTTACATTCAAACGGATGAAGGGATCAATCAAACGAACCCCCCGCATGGATCCACGCCCGCTTCATGCAAGCGCGCAAACCGCCATGCAGATCCTCACCGGTCCACACCGGGCTACGCCGAAACAAGCACTTGCGTGCTTGTTTCGCGGGCAATACGTCCCTGCCCTGCCGCAAACGCTACGCCCATTGCAGCACCATCTGCACTCGTGCCGGGATTGTCTGAGCACGCCATCCATCGACCCGACCCCGCCATCGAGCGCGTGCCGGGTCCGCGCTGACGAGGTGCAACGATACACACCGACGAGGCGGTACGCGGGCTTGCAATCGCATCGGCACCTCTGCACAGTGAAGCGCGGTAGACGACGCGGCCAGGCGCGGGTCCGCGCCACCGTCAACACCATCTGGCAAGCCCATCTACCAACCCCATCTGCAATCTGGAGCCTCGATGACCGAGACCGACCACGGCTCGTCCAGCTCGAGCGACCGCGTGCTGGTGGAGGTGCCGGTCCTGCGTGACCGCATGAGCGCGATACTGCGCGGTTTCGAGGTGCCGGACGAGCGCGCGCAAGAAGTCGTGGACGCGCTGCTGAGCGCCGAGATGATGGGCTATGTCGAAGGTGGGTTGAGCTGCTTCCTGCCGTGTCTCACACGCTTGCGCCACGGGCTCATCGATCCCGCGGCACGCAACACGGTGGTCGCCGATGGCGACGCGCTGCTGGTATTGGACGCCAACAACGGCTTCGGTCCGGTCGCCGCCATCGACGCGGTGCGAAGAGCCGCCGATCGGGCGCGTGGCTTCGGCTGCGCCTGGGTCACGGTACGCAACGCCAACCACATCGGTTCGCCAGCCTACTACGGACGTCTGCTGGCACGCCGGGAGCTGCTTGGCGTCTGTCTGCGCAACGAACCGCCGGAGGTGCCGGGTCAGTCGGCACGGTCCCTGGCCACCGCTGCCCCGGCCCTCGGGGCCTCCATGCTCGGCGAGGCTGGCCAGCTCGACGCCCTGCTGTACCTGGGCTGCGAGCTCGGCCCGGCGCAATCCACCCGTGCCCCACCAGCGACGACACCGTCGGCATCCTCGCCTGCTACCTGCCATCACGCCGCGCCAGGGGCCGGGGTCATGCTCGATCTGTTCACAAGCCTGATCAGTGGCGGAATGTTCGCGAGCCAGGCACGCGCGCCGTCCGATCTGTCCGGTCCCGCCATGGTCTGCTTCACGCTGATCGCCTGCGACGTATACAGGGCACGCGATCGCGACGAGTATCTGGCCCAGCTGGACCGCTACGTGGAGCAGCTGCGCGGCGCGTCAGGCAGCGAATCGCTACCATTACCCGGTGAGCAGGAGGCTGCCTCGATGAGCGCCGCCGAGGCTCGGGGCCTGCACGTCCCGGTGGCGCTGATGCAGGCCTTGGACAATCTGTAGACCGGCGGACAGCGGGGCGGCATGCTGGGCGTACGCGCATCGGCGCAGCTTCGATTCGGCCTGCCCGGGCGAGTAAGCGGGGCCGCCCGAGGCTGGCCGACTCACTGCCCGTTCATTCCACGTCCAACAGGAATCCCGATACGTGAAAGCACTGGTAATTGGCGGAACCGGACCGACCGGTCCGTACCTGGTCAACGGACTCATCGAGCGCGGTTACCAGGTGAGCATCCTGCATCGCGGCACGCACGACAGCGACGAGATCCCCAGGCACGTAGAACGCATCATCGGCGATCCGCATTTCAAGGAAACCCTGACCGAGGCCTTGGGCTCTCGACGCTTCGATCTGGTGATCGCCACCTACGGTCGCATCCGCTACGTGGCCGAAGTGTTGCAGGCGCATACGGACCGACTCATCACGGTAGGCGGGGCGCCCTGCTACCGGGGACTGACCGATCCCGAACGACTACGACCGGCCGGCTTCCAGGTCCCCTTGCCCGAGGACGCGCCGAAGGTCGAGTCCGAGGCGGAGTTCCGGTTCGGTTATCTGGTCCGGATCACCGAGGAAGCGGTGATGGAGGCGCACCACGCCGGCGCGTACGTGGCCACGCACTTCCGCTACCCGGTCATCTATGGCCCGCGCCAGGTACAACCGACCGTCTGGGCGATCATGCGCCGCGCGCTGGACAAACGCGACTACATCGTCCTGCCGGACGGCGGTCTGACGGTGACCAGCCGTGGCTACGCCGAGAACGTGGCGCAGGCGGTGCTGCTGGCGGTGGACCGCCCAGAGGCAGCGGGCGGCCAGATCTACAACTGCGCCGACGTCCACCAGCTTTCGATGCGCCAATGGGTGGAGCTGGTCATGGACGCCATGGGCACGCGTATCGAGGTGATCGGCATCCCCGATTCGGTCGCCGATGTTGCCAGGGACCTGATGATGTTTCGCAGCTCCTCGCATCATCAGCTCTTCGATCTGTTCAAGATCCGCTCGGAGCTGGGCTATACCGACAAGGTGCCGGTACCCGAGGCCATGCAACGAACCGTCCGCTGGTACATGGACAATCCGCCAGCCGAGAAGGAGACCTTCAAGAGCGATCTCGCCGCACACTATCGCAGCGAGGATGCACTGGTGAGCATCTACAGGGAGGCGATGCAGCGCTACGCCGATGTACCGGTCACGCAGCGCGAGTTCCACCACTCCTATCCGCACCCCAAGCAGGCGGGACTGTCCAGGGACCACCGCGAGCGCTGAGCCACGCCAGGCGGCACGCCCACGCCGCCGGCCGAGGTGGCAGCAGGGACCCCAGACGCGCGTGGGCCGGCGTCTTGCGCCGGCCCACGGACACTGGATCTTGAAGGTCGGACGACGGACTCAGCGATTGCGCAGCCGCGGGTCCAGGATGTCCCGCAGCGCATCACCGAACAGATTGAATCCGAACACCGCCAGGGTGATGGCAAGCCCCGGAAACACCGGGATCCAGGGCGCCTGCTCGGCATACTCCTCGGCACCGCCGCGCAGCATCAACCCCCACGCAGGCACCGGGTCCTGCACGCCCAAGCCAAGATAGGACAGGGACGCCTCGAGCAGGATGGCCTGCCCCATGAAGGTGGTCAGCATGATCAGATACGGCGCCATGACGTTCGGCACCATGTGGCGCAGGATGATACGCATGTCGCTGAAACCACAGGCCCGCGCCGCATCCACATACGGGATCTGACGGATGGCCAACGCGCTGGAGCGCACCACCCGCGCGCACTGGGGAATGAACGGTAGGGTGATGGCAATGATCACGTTCTGGGTACCGGTACCCAGGATGGCCACCACGGCCAGCGCCAGGATGATGAGCGGGAAGGCCATGAAGACGTCCATGACCCGCTGAAAGATGAGGTCGATGGTGCCACCGAAGTAGGCGCTACCTACACCCAGCACCAGGCCAATGGACGAGCCCACGAAAGCGGATACGAAACCGACGAACAGCGCCGTGCGCGCGCCGTAGATGATGCGTGTCAGCACGTCACGACCGAATTCGTCGGTACCGAACCAATGCAGCCCACTGGGCGCGCTGAGCATGAACTCGAAGGAGTTGGCTTCCGGATCGTAGGGCGATAGCCAGGGCGCGAAGATCGCGAGCACGATCATCAACACGACCACCAGCGCCCCGGCGAAACCGAGCGGCTGCGAGCGCGCGAATCCGAAGAATCTCTGCAGCCAGGAGCGACGAATCTCGTCGAGCTCCGATGTGTCTATGGCGACCTGCGGCGTTGACATGACTGCTTACCTCAGCTGTAGCGGATGCGCGGATCCAGCCACGCATACATGAGATCGACCACGAAGTTGGTCAGCACGAAGATCAGCACCACCAACATGACCAGCTGCTGGGTCATGCTGAAGTCGTGATTGGTCACGGCTTCGACGAACAGCTTGCCCAGGCCGTTGAGGTTGAAGACCTGCTCTGTGACCACGAGGCCGCCCATCAGGAATGCGAACTCGATGGCGATGATGGTGACCACTGGCAACAGCGCGTTCTTCAGCGCGTGGCGGTTGATGATCACCTTCTCCATCAGACCCTTGGCGCGCGCCGTGCGCACGTAGTCCTCACGCAGCACCTCCAGCATCGCCGAGCGCGTCATCCGGGTCGCGACCGCGGAGTAGCGATACCCCGTGGCCACCGCCGGCCAGATGAGCTGGGTGAGGTTACCGACCGGGTCCTCCCAAGGAGGCACATATTCGATCGGTGGCATCCACGGCGTTCCGAACAGCTCCTGGGTCACGATCAACAAGCCCAGGATGATCAGGATCCCGAGCCAGAACGACGGAATGGCAATGCCCGCGATGCTGAAGGCCCGGACGACATAGTCGATCCAGGTGTTCTGCTTGACCGCCGAGATGATCCCCAACGGAATGGAGATGACCACGGCGACGAGCGTCGCCATGATCGCCACCTGCAGGGAAAGCTGGAAACGCAGTCCTATCTCATAGGTGACCGGCTTGAAGGTCCACATGGAGATGCCCAGGTCACCGGTGAAATAGCCGCCGACGAACTGGAAGAACTGCACCAGCAGGGACTGATTCAGGCCGAAGTTCTCGCGGCAGATCTGGATCTGCTCCTCGTCCACGTACATGCCGGTGCCGCCGAGCCGGATCTCGCACGGGTCGCCCGGGATGAGGACGCGCATCAGCAGGAAGACCAATACTGCCGCCCCGAACAATGTCGGTATGGTCAGCAGTAATCTCTTGATCATGTACTTGTACATGGAACTCGACCGCGCTTGGTGTTGGCGCAGCCAGCCACGTGACTCCGGCCGCGTGGCTGGCTGCCGTCGTTATCCTCGCGTGAACTCCAGCCTGGAACGCTCACCCGCCCACGGTTGCGAACCGATGAGCATTCCAGGCAGGACCCTACGCCCGTCTACACCCGCGAGCCTGAGACCGGTTGGCCGGTCTGGCCCGTCGTGGCTGTGCAATGACCGATTTGTGGACCGATTTCTGTTTGTTGTACCGCGGGCGTCCACCGGGCACGCCGCCGGCGGGGCTCAGATCTGACTGCAGGCGGCCCAGTGACCGGGCCGGATTTCGCGAAGCTCGGGTATGCCCTGCTTGCACTCGGCAACGGCCTTGGGGCAGCGCGGGTGGAACACGCAGCCGGCCGGCGGATTCATCGGGCTGGGCACCTCGCCCTGCAGCACCTGATGTGCGCGCTGGGCCTCGATCGAGGGGTCGGGCACCGGCACGGCCGACAACAACGCCTGCGTGTAGGGATGCTGCGGGTTGTCGAACAGCTCGTCGCCCTCGGCCAGCTCGACCATCTTGCCCAGATACATCACCCCGACCCGGTGCGAGATGTGCCGCACCACCGAGAGGTCGTGCGCGATGAACAGATAGGTGAGGTGGAATTCCTCGCGCAGATCCTCGAGCAGGTTGATGACCTGCGCCTGGATCGAGACGTCCAGGGCCGATACCGCCTCGTCACAGATGATGAACTCGGGGTTCAGGGACAGAGCCCGGGCGATTCCGACCCGCTGACGCTGACCACCGCTCATCTCGTGCGGATACCGGTCAGCGAACTTGGTCGGCAGACCGCAATGATTCAACAATTCCGCCACCCGGCGCTCGCGGTCGCGACGATTGTTGATGAGGCCGTGCACACGCATCGGCTCGCTGATGATCTCGCCGACCTTCATGCGCGGATTCAGCGAGCTGTAGGGGTCTTGGAAGATCACCTGGATCTTCTGCCGGACCGGCACCAGGGCTCGATCGTCCAGACGGGTCAGATCCACACCCTCGAAATCAATGGAGCCGCTGGTGGCCCGCTCGAGCTGCAAGATGCAGCGTCCGGTGGTGGTCTTGCCACAGCCGGACTCGCCTACCAGCCCGAGGGTCTCGCCCTTGTTGATGCTGAAGCTGACGCCGTCCACCGCCTTAACCTGGGCGATGGTCCGCTGGAAGATGATCCCCTCGGTGACCGGAAAATACTTCTTGAGGTTCTTCACCTCGATAAGCGGCTCACCTTGCTGGACCGGCTTGAATTCGACGCCGGACGCGGCGCGCGTTGCAGGCTCTGCGCTCATGACGCCTTCCTCAAACTATCGAGCTCGTGCTTTCGCCAGCAGGCCGAGAGCTGTTGCTCGGAGACTGCCTCGAGCGGTGGATACTCGGCACACTTGTCGATCGCCCAGCGACATCGCGGCCGATAGGCACAACTGCCGTCGAGCCGGGTCAGATCCGGTGGCTGGCCCTCGATGGGCACCAGACGCTGCCCCCGGCCCATGTCCATGCGCGGCACCGAGTTCAGCAGACCGACCGTATAGGGGTGCTTGGGCTCGTGATAGATCTGGTGGGCGGTACCCATCTCGACGATGCGCCCGGCGTACATCACGTTGACCCGGTCTGCGTAACGCGCCACCACCCCCAGGTTGTGGGTGATGATGATCAGCGCCACGCCCATCTGCTTGCTGAGGCTCTTCATGAGCTCCAGGATCTGTGCCTGGATGGTCACGTCCAGGGCGGTGGTCGGCTCGTCGGCGATGATCAGCTTCGGGTCACACGACAGGGCCAGCGCAATCATCACCCGCTGACGCATGCCACCGCTCAGATGGTGCGGGTACTGCGCGAGTCGCCGACGCGGCTCGGAGATACCGACCAGGCCGAGCAGCTCGGTCGCACGATCCTCGGCCGCCGATTTGCTCAGGCCCATGTGCAGCATCATCGTCTCGGTCAGCTGCATGCCGATGGTGAGCACCGGGTTGAGCGAGGTCATGGGCTCCTGGAACACCATGCTGATCTGGCCGCCCCGGACCTCGCGGATCTCGTTCTCGCTCAACGCGAGCAGATCGCGCCCGGCGAACTTGATGCTCCCGCCCACGATCTTGCCCGGCGGATTCGGTATCAAGCGCAGAATGGACAATGCGCCGACGGACTTGCCTGAGCCCGATTCACCGACCACCGCGACGGTCTCTCCTTCGTCGACATCGTAGCTGATGCCGTCGACGGCCTTGACCACGCCGGAACCGGTGGAGAAATGGGTCTGCAGGTTGTTGACTTCGAGCAATTTCGCCACGTGGCTACCTTGAGTTCCTGGGGATTCCCGGACGATGGATTCCTGAACGATAACGGGGATGCCTGAAGGGACCGACAGGGCGCTGGCGGCGGCTCGGCCGGCCCGAACCTGCCTCGACGCCCGATGACCACATTGTGAACGTCCGGGTGGACGCCCAGGTGATCGTCCGGGTGACGCACCAGGCGACCGTTCGGGTGAAGGTCCGTCCGAAGGACCGCTCGATCGATGAGGATCGTGCGATTCCAGACTTGAACCACGCAAAGAACCCAAGCGAGGGCCCAGGCGTGAGCTCGCCCGACTACCCGAAGGGGTATCCTCGTCGACTACCCGAAAACCGCGCCGAGTGTGCGCAGCGCAGGTGGTCTTGGTGGCGACCGCGTTATCGAATTCGCGTTGTAATCGTTATGCACCGCCTCGCGCCCACGGAGCACGTCCGAGACGATGCGGTCCTCCACATAAGCGGACAACGGTATTGAGCGGACTCGGAAAAGTCAATTCGACTGGACTTGGCCACGGCTTCGAGCGCGGCGAACACCGGGGTCCGAGGCGCCTTGCAACCACCGCTCACGATCCGTCCAGCCCCCGGATCGGGCCGCTCGTCGGCGCGTGGAGCCCACAAGCTTCCGACCCGCCCCCTGCATCGCTAGCCTGAAGGGATTCTCGGCTCCGGCAAAGCGCGCCAGCGCGGGTCCGGGTCCGAACAGATTCGAAACAGGCAACCGCAACTTCGGTGCAGGTGACTCATGCTCGCACGAATCCTCAAACGGCCACGCCCGGACACGCTGCTGGCCCTTTCTCTGTGCCTCGTGCTGTCGTTGAGCGGGGCAGGCCGCGCGCTCGCGGTGGACGACGAGCCGTTGTTCGACATCGACGGTCGCACCTACACGGTCCACGAGCTGCCTCAGCGACTGCGCGATCGCTTGTATCAGCTCGAGAAGCGCCAGTTCGAGGAGCGACTGGCGCTGCTCGACAGCATGTTGTTCGAGCTGCACGTGCGCGCCGAGGCGGAACGCACCGGGGAAGCGGCGGCATCCATCGCCGAGCGGCTACTACACCTCGAAGACCCGACCGAAGCCGACATCCAGGCCTACTACGAGGAACACGCCCAGAGCATCGGTCGTCCGCTGCAGGAGGCTCGCGAGCAGATCGGCCTGCAGCTACGCAGCCAGGCGCTGCTGCAGCGGCGCCAGAAGCTGCTCGCCGACATCAAGGCCGAACGCGAGTTCAAGCTGCATCAAACACCACCCGCGCCGGCGCCCGTGGACATCGACGTCAGCGAGTATGCGCGGCGCGGACCCGCCGATGCGCCGATTACGGTCGTCGAGTTCGGCGACTATCAGTGCCCGCGCTGCAGGGATGCGGGCAGCATCATCAGCCGGCTGATGGAGAAATATCCCGGCGAGCTGCAGTGGTACTACCTCGACTTCCCCGTCAACCGTTCCGGGATCTCGACCATCGTCGCCTATGGCGGCATCTGCGCGCACCGCCAGGACCATTTCTGGTCGTACCACGACCTCGCCTTCGACGAGCAGGCCCGGCTCGACAACGAATCGGCCCTGGAGCTGGCCCGCGCGCTCGATCTGGACCT
>JAGRHX010000535.1 GCA_020444775.1 Gammaproteobacteria bacterium | reverse complement strand
AATGACGAACAAGCGCATGCCGGGACCGGGAAAGCCCTGCCAGAACGCGGCGCTGTGCTCGGCCATGCGCGCGATCCATTCGAGCAGTGCGGGGCGGCCGAGGTCCAGTCGTCCATCGAGCAGTACGACGGTGAAGTCGCTTGCATCTCCAGCCACGCCCGCGCCCGATAGCGTGTGCTGTTCGATCTTGCCGAAGGCGGAGAATCCGGCATGGTGAAGCTCACTCGCACGGATCCGGAATCTGTTCCCACTCAACGCCCGTGAGGTTTCGAATCGAATTGATTGCGTGGTGCGCACGCGGACTTCGAGCTCGACATCCTCGCCGTTGCCCGCCAACGGTCGGGCGAGCCAGGCGCTCGCCACGGCGATGACGGAATCGCCGCTCACGAGCGCGCTGTCGATGCTGTTCTCGCGCGCCGCCACCGCACGTAGATCGAGCCTGTAGCGGGCATCGAGCCCATGCCCGGCGCGCTCGGGCGCGAGCGGACCGTCCAATGGCTGCAGAACACCGCTCACCGCCTGCAGCGCCCTCACCTGCGATGGACATTGAATGGAGACCGCCAGGAGCATCGACGCCGACACATCGACATCATAGCGGCACACGGGCATTGCCAAGGCTGTCAGGGGCAGGAGCAGTCCGAGAACGACGAGCGCTAGCGCGCGCACGACGAGCACATGCCGGGGGCGTCGGGGAAGGTCGCACGCAGGCCCGCGACCAGGTCGGCAATCATCGCATCGAGTAGCTGCCGTCCCTTCTGCGCTGTTGCCAGGGTGGGATCGCCAGTCGCCCCGGTGCGGCTGTAGCTCGGCCCCGCGCGCGGATCGTCACGCAGCACCAGGGGGTGGCGAAACACATTGGGGGCCACGTCCTCCTCGGGCTCGGCCTGCGCGAGCTGCATACGCACCCGGGTCGGATCGATGGCGAGCATGATCGAGGTCTCCTGCTCGTCCGCGTGCCCGCCGCGCGGTTGTTCGAGCACGTGCCGGGCCGCGTGCCCCAGACTGCGGATATCGGCGATATGCACCGTGACGCCGCGCTGCTCGAGCACATCGCGTGCGGCGAGCGCGAGCGGCGCCTCGGTCGACACGCCCGTGTTGATCACCGCGATGCGTCGCGCGCCATCACGAACGAGCTTGGACAAGACATCGGTCGCGAGCGCGATGAAGGTGCTCGAGCGGATGCTTTGACTGCCGGGGTACTCGACAAAGGCCGGATAGAAGCCGACATCGATGACGGGTGCGACCAGCACCGGCAGCGCCGCGGCGACGCCGCTGGCCAGCGCAATCGCAAGCTGACGGTCGGTGTCCAGGGGCAGGTGGGGGCCGTGCGCCTTGCAGGCGGCACCAATCGGCACCACGACGACCCGCCCTTCACGAATACCCGCGGCCGCGTCGGGCCAGCGAAGATCGCTCAGCCAGGCTCTGCGCGGCGGCCAGGCCGAGACCGGGTCATCAGCCATCGCCGTCTTCACCCGTCGGCTCGACGCCAGCATCAATGCTGCAGAGCAGCCCGTCCACCGTCCACTGCTTGAGGAAGGTCGCCGCGCGAAGCGGTGCGCCCTCCTCACCCACCAACGCGCACAGGCCCTCGCACAGATCGCCGAAGGTCGCGCCATCCCGGCAGGCATCCAGCGCCCACACCTCGTCGGGCTCGAGCGAGCGCCATTTGAGCTCGAGGTCATTGCGCCACAGCAACCACTCCCGCGCTTGCTCGCCGCGTATCGGACTCGGATGGGTCTCGGCCTCGCTTTGCGCCGCACGCCACAACGCGGGCACATTCCACTGCAACGTCAGTCGGCGCGTCGCCGGCGCCAGCCGCGGACGCATCGCCGCCCAGGCCTCGGGCGGCACCGCTGCGATCGCCGCGAGCTGCACCCGCGGCGCATCCACGGCATCGACCAGCTCACCCTTGCGCCATTCGAACTCCGCCATCTCGGCCAGCACCGGTTGGCCGGACCACGGTTTGCACCGGCGCAGGAACGCGGCCATGTGCTGGCCGTACCAGCGGATGGAGCGGTAGCGCGAAGGGTGCGCCTCAGCATAGGCCCGGCCCAGCTCGGCGAAGCCGGCATCACCGAGCAGCGTATGCAGGCCCGGATAGTCGCTGTCCAGCACCTCGAGAAACCTGAGTTGGATTGCACGCGTGTAGATCCCGAGCCGCTGCTCGGCACTGGCAATGTCGTCGCTGGTGACCTGGGCCGGCCGCGTGTCGCTCGCACCGGTCACGTAGCGCTGGAACTCGCGCTGTAGTGAGGCCAGCCCGCTCACGCGACGGCCTCGAGCACGCTCGCGGCGAGCCGCCGTGCCTCACCCAACTCGACCACCAGGTCATCGAGGGGCGGGATGTCACCATCACGCTCGATCATGGTGCTCACCGGGCCCAGCTTGCGGATGGTCTCAGCGTACAGAGACCACACCGGCGGCGGCACCAGGTGGTCGTGCGTATCGACGATGATCGGACCATCGTGGCTGTGGCCCGCGAGGTGGATCTGACAGACGCGCTCGGCCGGGACCCCGGCGATGAACTCGCGCGGGTCGAAGCCGTGGTTGTGTGCGCTCACATGGATGTTGTTGACATCGAGCAGCAGCAGACAATCCGCCTCTGCGGCGAGCGCGGCGAGAAACGACCATTCGCTTTGCTCCGAGCTCGCGTAGGCCACGTAGCTCGACACGTTCTCGAGCAGGATCCGTCGACCGAGAACGTCTTGCACCTGACGCACCCGCGCGGCCACGTGGCGCAGCGCCTCGTCGGTATAAGGCAGTGGCAGCAGGTCGTGCAGATTGCGGCCATCCACCCCGGTCCAGCAGAGATGGTCGGAGATCCACATCGGCTGCACGCGCTCGGCGAGCCGTTTCAGTGCACGCAGATAGTCTCGGTCGAGCGGGTCGGTGCTGCCGATCGACAGCGAGACGCCGTGCATGGCGATCGGGTAGCGCTCGCCGATGCGATCCAGGAAGTAGAGCGGCTTGCCGCCCGGTACCATGAAATTCTCACTGATGATCTCGAACCAGTCGACCGCTGGCTCACCCTCCAACACGCTCTGGTAGTGCTCGGGACGCAGGCCGAGCCCGAATCCCTTGTTCGGTCGCGAACGCGCGGCGGAGGGTGCTGCAATGCGCCGCTCGAGGTCGTCTATGGGCCGGGTTGCGCTCATGCAAGACTCGCTGTGCTGGTGGCCCCCGCGAGCGGACCCGGCGAGAGATTCGCACGCAGTGCCGCGGGCAGGTCGAATGTGAAGGTGGTGCCCTTGGAGACCTCGCTGATCGCCTCGATGTGGCTGCCGTGCAGCTCGAGGATCCGCCGCGCGATCGCAAGACCCAGCCCTACGCCGTCACTCGCCGAGCGCTCTTTGTGTGGCTGATAGAAGCGGTCGAAGATGTAGGGCATATCCTCCGCGGCGATACCGCAGCCGGTGTCACTCAAGCGCACCGTGACACCCTTGGCGTGCGCCGCCAATGCCAACGTGACCTGTCCACCGCGCGGGGTGTAGCGAACAGCGTTGCGGATGAGATTCTCGAGCACGCGCTCGATCATGCCGATGTTGCCATAGACCAGCGGCAAGCCAGGTGGTGCATCGACCCGCATGGTGATGCCCGCCTCGCGGGTCTTGAGCGCGAACTCCTGCAGCACGTCCTGGGCGAGGTCCTCGAGCGAGAACGGCTCCCGTTCCGGCGGCTGGTCCTTTGCGTCCAGGTAGGCCAGCTCGAACAGCTCGCCGATCAGATCGCCGAGACGATGACTGTGCCGCGCCGCAATCTCCAGATACTCGCGTCGCTCCTCGCTGCTCAGCTCGTCATGCTTCATCAGCACGGTGTCGAGAAACCCCTGCAACGATGCAAGCGGGGTACGCAGATCGTGTGAGACGTTCGCCACCAGCTCACGTCGCAATCGATCGGCTTGCTCCAGATCGCCGATGCGCGACGCGATTCGTTCGGCCATTCTGCGAAAGGTGGCGCTGAGACGGTCGATCTCGTCGCCACTCGCGTGGGCCGACTCTGGCAGCGCGCTCAGATCGACCCGGGCATCGCGTTCGAAGCTGGCGACCGCGCTCGACAACCGACGCAGGCGCCGGGTGAGCAGTGCAAACACCAACAGTCCCGCGAGCACCGCGAACAACGCGGTGCTGACTGCGCCGGCGATGCTGAGCCGCAAAATGTAGCTGCCGCGCAGCATCGAGGCGATGCTGTCGTGGCGCTCGCTGCCGGTGATCACATAGAGGTAGCCGGCGAGTTGTCCTTGACGATGGATCGGTGCGGCGGAGAAGATCTTCTCGCCCTCGGGATTGCGCGGATCCTGACCAAACAGTGGCAGCTCGGCCCCCCCCATGAATGCTCTTATCGGCCCGGTATCGACACGCTGCCTTCTGACCACGCCAGGGGCGGCGGAGTAGGCGAGGATATCGCCCTTCGGGTCGAGCAGATACACCTCAACGGTCGGATTGATGATCATCAGCGACTCGAACAGCTCGTTCACCGCGGCCTGGGCGCTCGCGGTGTCGAGGGTGAGCTCGTTGTGCTCGACCACGTACGCGGCGACATCGCGATAGAGCTTCTGACAGACCTCCTGCTGATACATGTCCATGGAGTAGGTCATGATCGCGCCGAGCAGCCAGCCCATCAGCAGGAACGTGAGCACCAGCGCGAGTGCAAGCTTGGCGTACAGTGTGCGCAACATGACGCTAGCCGTCCCGTGGTGGCGCGAACTTATAGCCGACCCCACGCACCGTGATGACCAGACGTGGATTCGCCGGATCCGGCTCGACCTTCGAGCGCAGACGGTTGATGTGCGAGTTCACGGTGTGCTCGTAGCTGTCGTGACCGAACCCCCAGACCTGGTCCAGCAGCTGGC
>JAGRHX010000534.1 GCA_020444775.1 Gammaproteobacteria bacterium | reverse complement strand
ACATGCCGACGAACGGTGACCAGGAGATCCACCAGGCCCAGTAGAACGAGGTCCAGCCCTGGCTGAAGTTGGCGTCCTCGCGACCCACGGGGTTGGACAGCGCTGGCAGGTATTCGATGTAGGCGGTCAAGCTGCTGAAGAACCCGGTGATGATCTCCATGGTCGGACCAACCGCGATCACGAACAGCAGCAACAGTGCCGCCAGAACCATGTTGATCTCGGACAGCCGCTTCACGCCACCGTCCAGACCTGCGAGCACCGAGATAAGCGCCACCCCGGTGATCGCGAGGATCAGGATCACCTTGGAGCCCTCCGTGACGGGAATGCCGAACAGGAACTCGAGTCCGGCATTGGCCTGTTCCGCGCCGAAACCCAGTGAGGTCGCGAGTCCGAACAGGGTGGCGAACACGGCGAGGATGTCGATGATGTGTCCGGTCCAGCCCCACACCCGATCGCCGAAGATGGGATAGAACACCGAGCGCATGGTCAGGGGCAGGCCCTTGTTGAAGCTGAACAAGGCGAGCGCCAGCGCCACGGTGGCATAGATCGCCCAGGGATGAAGGGCCCAGTGGAAGATGGTCGCGGCCATGCCCAGCGCCCGTGCGGCCTCGGCGTCGCCGCCCGCTGCGCCCAATGGCGCCCAGTCCGATCGCAGGCCGTTCTCACCGACGCTGGTGCCCCCGAGTGCGGACGAGAAGTGCGAGATGGGCTCCGAGACGCCGTAGAACATCAATCCGATGCCCATGCCCGCCGCGAACAACATGGCGAACCAACCGCTGTACGAATAGTCCGGCACGGCCTCTCGTCCCCCCAGCCGCACATTGCCCAGCGGTGTCACGATCAAGCCCAGACACAGCAGCACGAAGATGTTGGCCGAGCCGATGAAGAACCAGTCCAGCTTCGAGGTCAGCCAGCCACGCAGCTCGTTGAAGGCCGGTCCGACCTCCGCCTGGAAGGCAAGCGTCATGAATACGAAGAGGATGATGGTCAATCCGGATATCAGGAACACCGGATTGTGGATGTCCAGCCCGAACGGGCCGATCTGGGTCTGGATGTTGTCCTGACCGATCTCGTAGTCGGTCTCGATGAGATTGGTATCACCGACCGACGCCGGGTTCGCCTGTTGGTTCAAGGTCGTGTTCCTCCCTTCTTGTCTGCTGGTCCCGAGCCTCGACTCGTCCTGCTTCTTCGAACAGGTGCTTCGTTGCGCGGAGCGCTCGCGTGTTGCGATTGGCGGCGGAATCGGGAAACGTGGCCGGGCAGGCCGCGGGCTCGGCTGCGCACAGCGTCTGTCAGCTGCGTACCACGAGCACCGAGACCGGGGCGTGCGCCGCCAGATAGCCCGAATTGGATGCGAACAGGTGCTCCGCGAAGCCCGGATTGTGGGACGCGGTCACCACCAGGTCGGCACCGGTCTCGCTGATGGCCCGGAGCAAGGTGTCATCGAGGTCGATGGACGGGTCGTGCGCGATGTACACACGCGCCTCGATCGGGACCCCGAGCGCTGCCTGCTGTTCGGCGGCGAAGGCCTCGAAGCGGGCCTTGAATTCTTCGGGTGTGTGGGCCATCGGGCCCGGCGTAGGGGTGGTGGCACCGACGAAGCACACACGGCTCGCGTAGAGTCGGGCCAGGTCCGCGGCGGTCTTGATCGCCTTCTGCAATTGGTCGAGGTGGGCCAGATCGACTGGCACCATGATCTTCTCGTACATCGATTCTGCTCCCTTCGCGTCTCGTCATGCCCGTCCGGCCAGCGTCTGTGTAAAGCGTGTGGGAAGCGCAAGGGATACGCTCGGCCCGCGCCGGCGCGATGCTGACAACCGGCCAATCGGCTTCGAATGTGCGATCGGCGTGACTCCACATTACCGCATTCTGGCGCGTGAACAAGCGTGATCAATCGGCCGAAAAGGCTGTCAAATCGAGAAGCGTTTGTACAGGGTTCCGCCTGTAGACCCGCTCTCGGAACTGCCTGCAATCCCGATCGTGGCTCGACGTATGGATTGAAATATCAATAAAAACAATACTCTAAGTTCATATAATTAGAGGTCAATTAATATTGGGGCCAGCGATTATGTAGTATCGGATACGACACTGATTCCAGAAATTCTCAAGATAATTAGATTTCTATGGATCGAATTCTGGGGTCGGGCAAATGCGATGTGGACGCGACGTGCTGTGTTCAGCTGGCGGGGCGCGAAGGCGTGGCGGCGGGCGCGGCCGCCGGGCGCTCTCGGACCGATGCGGAACGCCCGTCCGCATGGCCGGATT
>JAGRHX010000533.1 GCA_020444775.1 Gammaproteobacteria bacterium | reverse complement strand
GCTGGCCGGCGCCGCGCTGAACGCCGATCGTTCCGGCGGCGGAGGGCCCCGGCCAGCGACTCGCTTCAGCCGAACGCCTTACGCAGACGCGGCAGCACTTCCTTGGCGTACAGGTCGATGAAGCGCGACTGGTCCGGACCCGGCGCATGGAACACCAGGTGCTTGAAGCCCAGCTCCACGTAGGGACGGATGCGCTCCACCTGCTCCTCCGGATCGTCGCTGACGATCCAGCGACTGGCGGCACGCTCCACCGGCAGCGCATCAGCCAGCTTCTCCATCTCCATCGGGTCCTCGACGCCGGTCTTCTCCTCTGGCTTGAGTGCCAGGGCCGCCCAGTAGCGAGTGTCCTCCAGCGCCCGATTCTTGTCGGTGTCGAACGACACCTTCACCTCGATCATCATGTCCACGTCCGCCAGCGTGCGGTTGGACTTGCCCAGCCCCTCTTCGACGTTGGGAATCAAGGTGTCGGTATAGAGCTCACGCGCCTTGCCGCTGGTGCAGATGAAGCCGTCCGCCACCCGTCCCGCGTACTTGGACGCGGTCGGTCCCGCGGCCGCCACGTAGATCGGGATCGGCTGATCGGGGCGATCGTAGATGGTGGCGTTCTCGGTTTTGTAATAGTCACCCTCGAAGGTCACCCGTTCCTCGCTCCACAGCTTGCGCATCAGCTCGACGGATTCACGCAGACGACCGAAACGCTCCTTGAACCCGGGCCACTTGATACCCAGAGCCGGCACCTCGTTGAGCGACTCGCCGGTTCCCACGCCGAACACCAGCCGCCCCGGGCTCAGACAGGCCAGCGTGCCCAGCGCCTGCGCGACCACCGATGGGTGATATCTGAACGTCGGCGTGGCGACGCTGGTGCCCATGACGATCCGCTCGGTGCGCTCGCCCAGCGCGCCCAGCCAGGACAGCGAGAACGGCGCGTGCCCACCGGTGTGGCGCCACGGCTGGAAGTGATCACTCACGAACACCGAATCGAAGCCGGCCTTCTCCGCGTGCACGGAGAACTCCAGCAGGTCCCTGGGCCCGAACTGTTCGGCCGACGCCTTGTAACCTAGCTTGAGCATCTATATCCCCCAACGGTTGCAGCTGATGCAGAGTTGCCCCCGAGCGTTTGCCGAGCGGTTGCAACGTTCGCCAACTGCTCCGATTCTACGGCAGAATCCAGCCGCTGCGCCGCATTGCCACAACCGCCAACCGGTCGCTCCGGAGCACGATGACATGCCTGACCATCGACAAGGGCCCTTCCGGCTGCGCGCGCGCCTGGGCAGTCTCGGCCACGCCCTGGCCGGTGTCGCGCTGGTCCTGCGGACCCAGCACAACGCCTGGGTGCACGCCGCGGCATCGGTGCTGGTGGTGATTGCCGGCGCCTTCTCGGGCATCGACGTGAATCAATGGTGCTGGCTGGTGGTGGCCATAGCGCTGGTCTTTGTGTGTGAGACACTGAACACGGCCATCGAGCTGCTCTGTGATGTGGCCAGCCCGGAGTTCCATCCACTGGTCAAGATGGCCAAGGACGCGGCGGCGGGCGCGGTCCTGATCGCGGCCCTGTGCGCAACCATCATCGGTGCGCTGGTGCTCGGTCCGCGGCTATTGCAGATGCTCGGCTGAGAATGCCTCGAGGAAAGCGCATTGAAAACTGCTGACTGCGGAGCACCATGATCGCGATCGCGTCGATCGGCCGGGTCGTGGGGATCTTCCTCATCGTGCTCTCGGTCTTCATGCTGGCCCCCGCCGTGCTGATGATCGTGCTGCGCGAATCGCACTGGGCCGAGTTCCTGCTCGCCGCCGGCATCACGGCGCTGTGCGGGCTGGCCCTGGCGGCACGTCCGGGTCCGGTGTTGAGTCGACTGTCCACCCGCGAGGCGTTCCTGCTGACCACGACCAGCTGGACGGCGGTCGGTCTGTTCGGTGCCCTGCCGCTGGTGCTGGTCGAGCACATCGATTTCGTCGACGCGTTGTTCGAAGCGATGTCGGGCATCACCACCACCGGCGCCACCGTGCTCACCAACCTGGAGACCCATGCGCGCGGCATCTTGTTGTGGCGATCGCTGCTGCAATGGCTCGGCGGTATAGGATTCGTGGTGATGGGCATCGCGATACTGCCGTTCCTGCGCGTCGGCGGCATGCGACTGTTTCGATCCGAATCCTCCGATTGGTCGGACAAGGTGACACCACGTTTCGGACCCTTCGCCCGTAGCGTGCTGCTCATCTATATCGGGCTCTCGGCGCTTTGCGCACTCGCCTACTATCTGCAGGGCATGAGCGTCTTCGATGCGGTCAATCACGCGATGACCACCATCTCCACCGGGGGATTCTCCACGCACGACGCCTCGATGGGTTACTTCCGGCGCGCGGATGTCTCCTCGGGGGTGCTCGGCTTGTCCATCCACTGGACGGCGATTGGCTTCATGCTGCTAGGCGCCCTGCCGTTCTCGCTGTACGTGCTCGCGCTGCGCGGCCAGTTCCGACCACTGTTCCTGGACCGCCAGGTGCGTGGCCTGCTGCGCTTCCTGATCCTGGTGACCATCGCGCTATCGATTGCGCTGCAGGTAGGCCATGACCGGCCGTTGCTGGTCTGGGTGACCGATGTCGGGTTCAACGTGGTCTCGGTTGTGACCACCACCGGCTACGCCTCCGAGGACTACACGTTGTGGGGACCCGTGGCGCACGTGGCCTTCTTCTATCTGATGTTCGTCGGTGGTTGCTCGGGCTCGACCAGCGGTGCGATCAAGATGTTCAGATTCCAGGTCGCGAGCATTTCTTTGCGCCGCCAGCTGAAACGTCTGGTGCATCCGAACGCGGTGATCGCGGAACGCTACAACGACCGTGACGTGAGCGAGGACATCATACGTTCGCTGATTGGGTTCTCCTTCTTCTACGCGCTGACCATCGCCATCCTCGCCATGTTCCTGGCCCTGCTCGGCATCGATTTGATCACCAGTCTGACCGGCGCGGTAACCGCGGTCGGCAATGTCGGGCCGGGTCTGGGCAATGTTATCGGCCCGGCCCAGACCTTCGCCGATCTGCCCGACTCCGCCAAGCTGGCACTGAGCATCGGCATGTTGCTGGGGCGACTGGAGATCATGACCGTGCTGGTGCTGTTCACCCGCCCCTATTGGCTCAACTGAGCGAATACTCCTGGAGGTAGACGACGATGGCTGCACAACTCGAAGGCACCAGAGCACTCATCACCGGCGGTGCCGGTGGCATCGGCATGGCCACCGCGCGCGCATTCCTCGAGCAAGGAGCGTCGGTGCACATCGGCGATCTCGACCAGTCGGCGGTGGACGCGGCGCTGGCGCTGCTGCGGCCGCTCGGTGCGGTGAGCGGGTCGACGGTCGACGTCACCGACGTCGCCGACGTGGCACGCCTCGTCGATGATGCGCGCCAATCAATGGGTGGTCTGTCCGCGCTCATCAACAACGCCGGAACCGTCGCCCGGGCGCCACTGGTCGAAATGGGCGAGACCGACATCGATCGCCAGATCGCGGTCAACCTCAAAGGCGTGATCCTGTGCACGCGAGCCGTCGTCCCACATCTGCGCGAAGCCGACAACGCGTCGATCACCAGCACCGCCTCGCAGGCCGGCAAACGCGGCTGGGCCGAGATCGCCGTCTATGGCGCAACCAAGGCGGCGGTCATAGGCTTCAGCCGCTGCATGGCCATCGAGTTGGCCCCGAGGATTCGTGTCAACACGATCTGTCCGGGACACATCGGCGGCGTGGGCATGGCCTGGCGTGGTTTCGAGTCACGCAAGCCCGGCGATCAGACCACCGATGACTTCGGTCAGGCCTTCGCCGAGGAATTCATTCCTCTACGGCGCCTGCAAAGCGCCGAGGACATCGCCGCGGGCTTCGTCTTCCTGACCTCGAGCGGGGCCCGGGAGATCACCGGTGCAGCGCTCAACATCGGCGGCGGCGTTGTCATGGACTGAAGGCTCGGCACGGCGGCTATCGATAGCGGCCGTGCCGAGCTAGGGCACAGGCTTCAGCCAGTTCAGCCGCGCTGCACATTGCCGCTGCGGATCGGGATGCCGGTCTCTCGGTAGCAGATGTCGGCGAGCCTGGCGACGCCATCGCGGATCTCCTGCTCACCCGGATGCGCGAAGCACAGCCGCATGCGATGACGTCCGGATTCGGGGTCGGCCGACCACTCGGCGCCTGGATTGATGGCCACTCCCTCGGCCGCCGCCACCTGCGCCAGACGGCTGGTGTCCACCTCGTCGGGCAAGGTCACCCAGAGGAAGATGCCGCCTTTGGGCTGACTGAACTCCGCGCTGGCGCCGAACTCACGGGAGACCGCCTCCATCATCACCTCGCACTTATGCTGCAAGGTACCGCGCAGCGCCTGCACGTGGTCGTTGAAGTGGGACACCAGGAAACGACCCAGCATCATCTGCTCGAGCGCGCCACTGCCGGCATCGGTCTTGAGTGCCAGCAACTGGCTCATGACCGGCCAGTCGGCGACCAGATAGCCGACACGCAGCGCCGGTGCCATGCTCTTCGAGAACGAGCCGCAGTAGATGACCCGACCGCTGTCGTCCAGGGCACGGATGGCCGGCGGACGACCACCGCCGAACACCAGATCGGCGTAGCAGTCGTCTTCGAAGATCGGCACCTCGAAACGCGCA
This sequence comes from Gammaproteobacteria bacterium, assembly GCA_020444775.1. Next base: position 6,142 of record JAGRHX010000533.1, on the reverse strand, counting down.
GCGAGCTCGAGCAGCTCGCGACGCCGGCCCTCCGACATCACCGCCCCGGTGGGGTTCTGGACCGTAGGGATGGTATAGATGAACTTCGGCCGCACCCCCTTGCCACGCAGCTCTTCGAGAATGCCTTGCAAGGTATCGATACGGATGCCCTCCTCGTCGAGCGGCGCACCGACGATCTCGACACCCATGCGGCGCAGCCTTGTGTAGGCACCACCGTACGAGCAATCCTCGGTGATGACCGTATCGCCGGGACTCAGGAACGCGGCATTCACGAGGTCCAACGCCTGCAGGGAGCCCGAGACGATGAGGATGTCATCGGCACTGCAGCGCATCGAGGTTTCCTGTTGGAGTTGCCTGGCGAGCGCCTCGCGCAGCGGCAGATAACCCTGTGGGCCACTGTTCAGGCCATAGGTCGAGAGGCTGTGCCCCTCGGTCCTGAGCGCCTCACCGGCCAGGGTGGCGAGGGTCTCACAGGGCACGCTATCGGCGTCGTTGTGCCCGCCGACGAAGTTGTAGCTGGGAAAACCGGTCCAGCGGACCGCGGCGGGTGGCAGATCGGGCTTGAACAGGCTGCTGAAATCGAAGGCCATGGGAAACGATCTCTGATTCTGGATTGGAACGCAGTGGCGTTCGGTCTGGCGCGTTTGGTCTGGCGCGGGCGACGCTCGTGGGAGCGACCGCGGCGACCTGGTCCGGCCACGCGCGGCGACGCAGAGCAAACGGCACGACGGCTGGCTGCACGCCATGACGCGTGCGGCGGAGAATGGCGCCATTGAGATGCAGTATCGCGCAGCCCTGCCCTCCGGGGCCAGCCGCGTGTGGCACGCTCGGCCACTTTGCGGCCGCCACTGGCTGGCAGGCGCCGATCGGGCTTCGCGGCACGGTCAGCGCGCGTGTTGCCGTGTGCGTTTCGCGCTAAGCTTGACGGCGCGCGCGACGATCCCTGCCGCCCTCCCTCCCTCGCGGGCCGAGGCGGTTGCGCCGGTTCCGAACTCGGGCCGCGCGCTTGCTCGCGGCGCGCTTGTTCGCAGCACGCATCAAGGTGACACGCATCAAGGTGACAAGGCTTGCTGACATGTCCGACAGTCAACTCACGTCCATGCATCCGGAACTCGACCTCGGCAGGACCATCCGCCCCGGGCTGGACATCCTCGCCAATGAAATCGTCATCGCGTTGAAGAAGCGCACCCGGTTTGCCCACAACGCGCCTGTCTACGCCCCCGGCCTGGTACGCGCCGCGCCGCATCGCTCGCTGCTCGACTACGAGCTGCACATTGTCGAGCGTGGCCATGCCGAGCTGGGCCGCTACCTGTACGCCGGTCAGGAATCGTTCAGCGACGTGTCGGCCGTACAGCCCGTGATCGTTCGCGAGACACCATCCAGTCCGGTTACGCGCATGCACAGCGGCTGTGGCCCGCGCATCGTCGAGTTCTACAGGCAGTGGATCCACACCGCTTGCAAGCCGGGCGACGATTCCAACAGCTACGGAGAGACCGTCACCGCCGACGTCAACGCCCTGCTCAACATCATGGAGCGGGTGAATCTGGGCAAGTTCGTGGCCGAGTCGAAGATCCGCCAGGCGCCGGAACGCTTCGTCCAGACGGGCGGCGACCGAGAGGCCATCCTCGCCCTGATCCGGCACCGGGACCGCGAGCAGGACGTGTTCAACCTGGCCCGACGCCTCGCCGAGCACTACCAACTGGCACCGGAACATGCGGTGAGCGTCTTCGAGTTCATGGTCGAGCTGACCATCGACATCGAGATCGACTACATCCGCATGCGCCTGGACTCCGGGCAGATCGGCGCATAGACAACGCTGATTGATCAGCGTTTCCCGCGTGGCACTTCGGATGTGCCACCGAAGGCGATGACGTAAGTCATTGACTTCGTGAGCAAAGCGGAGAGCACATCGGCACTTTGCGCTGCTGATTCATTCCAAGGACGGAATAAGACAGCGCTTCCCATGAGGACGTGGGGGAACATCGCCCGGAGCGCAGGTCGAATCACCGAACCGCGGCGGCTTTCGCGACATCGTAGCCGACCGGCGCCGATAGGAATGAAAGGCAGAGTGGCGCTGGATCCGTTCCCGGAGAATTCGACGGACGGCCGCGCAGAAACCAAGAGTCTCCGCCAGCACGCCGATCGGCACTCGTGCTCGACAACCTCGACAACGAGTCGTGTGCATTGGTCGGCAATAAAGCGGTATCTACCATCCGCGCGCCAGCGTGCAGCGACAATTCGTCAACACGGTCCGGCCGCGGGATGCTATCGGGGTCACTACCACGCGCGCCCGGATACTCTCGCTCAGATGGAGCTCGCGCGCGCTGTACAGGGAACCAGGCTGCGAGCAGCAGCCCTAGGATCGAGTACGGTAATGCCATGCAGTTCGCCATCGAAGAGCGCATCGGTCCGGGCATCATCAAGAACCCCGATATCCTGCGTCTGCATGCCCAATGGCAGTCCTGTCGCGTCGGCCAGGCACTACCGCAGCTGAGCGACTTCGACATCGACTCGCTGTGGTGCAATCGTGACCTGATGCTGGTCGAGCGCGTCGGCGACGCGAGCTTCCAGTACCTGCACTACGGGGCGAACGTGTCGTTGGCGTCGGGTTTCGACATGACGGGCAAGTTCACCAGCTCGTTCCGGGGCGAGGTCGGCGCCTTCTTCGTGCGCTGCTACGAGCGCTGTCTGGCCGAGAAGCGCGCACTGTACACCACCAATCCGGCGACCCATGCCGCATTGGTCACCGCATGGGAACGTATACTCCTACCACTGGCCGACGACGCCGGAATCGGCCGCTACGTGCTCGGTTACAACCGTCCTCTGGCCTTCAAGCATGAGTTGCTCGGTCAGGTCCTGAACGCCGCGTCGGACGTCATCGTCGGGCTGGGTGTGGTGGACGCGCCCGACGGCCGCATCGACTTCACGGTGCTCACCGTGAACCGGGCCGCCGAGGAGCTGCTGGGCCGATCGAGCTATGACCTGGTCGGTCAGGAGCTCACCGAGCTGTTGCCCGACTGGCACGCCCGTGACGAGGCCGCCTCGTTGATCGGCAGCGCCCGGAGTGGCGAGCGTATCCAGTTCGAATGGCATCGAGCAGCCACCGATGACGAGCACGGCATCGAGCCGGGCAGGCCGGACTGCAAGAGCTTGTGGTATCGAGTCACTATGAACCCGTTCCTGAACGGGGTCGTGGTTGTGATGTCGGACATCACTCGCTTGAAGCAGAACGAGCAGGCACTGGAGACGTCCAATCTCGAGCTGCAAAGGCTCGCCAACACAGACCCGTTGACTGGCTGCAAGAATCGGCGTTATCTGTTCGCCACCGGCGACGCCGAGAACGAGCGAGCGGTGCGCTACGCGCTGCCACTATCGCTACTGATCCTCGACCTGGACTCGTTCAAGACCCTCAACGATCGTCATGGCCACGCGGTCGGCGACCGGGCACTGAATCACCTGGTCCAGCAGCTCGAGCGAGAGCTGCGGGCAAACGACACGCTCGGTCGCTTGGGTGGCGACGAGTTCGCCGCCATCCTGCCGCATACCACCGAGGCAGAGGCCTTCAAGCTCGCCAACCGACTGCGCCGGCTGGTTGCCGCGACACCACTGTGGATCGGCGACCTGCGTATCGACCTCAGCTGCAGCATCGGGGTCGCCGAACACGACGGCCACGACGCGGGCTTCTCGGCGCTGATGCGACGGGCCGACGACGCCTTGCTGCTGGCCAAGCGCAGCGGCAGGAACACGGTACGCCGGGCCAGCGATTAGGTGGGGCGGGACCGACCGTGCGCCCTCTTCTGCGGCCGACGCGGAGCAGATATCCTGACACGATGCAGCTATATTGGGCCGCATCGTCGGCACCCACGGTCCACACACCAGCAGAGTTCCCCCCCGATGCCTACTCTATCGCGAGCGCACGCACTGGTTGAACACGCTGCCCGAGGGGTGCGCCTGAGCGACGAGGAGGCCCTGTCGCTGGCCGGTTTCGAATCGCTCTCCGTGCTGATGCCCGCGGCGGCGGCGCTGCGCGATGCACACTTCGGCGACCGCATCAGTTTTTCGAAGAAGGTCTTCATCCCGCTCACCCGCTTGTGCCGGGACGTCTGTCACTACTGCACCTTTGCAACGACCCCTCGCCAGCTCCAGGCGCCCTTTCTCAGCATCGACGAGGTGGTGGCGATTGCTGCGGCCGGGCGCGATGCCGGGTGTGTAGAGGCGTTGTTCACGCTTGGTGACAAACCCGAGCTGCGTTACCGGGCGGCGCGCGACGCGCTCAACGAGATGGGATTCTCCAGCACGCTCGAGTATCTCGCGGCGGCCGCCGATGCGGTGCTTCAGCGCACCGGCCTGCTCCCGCATCTGAATCCAGGCGTGATGGACACCGGCGAGATCGAGCTGCTGCGCAAGCGCTCGGTCTCGATGGGGATCATGCTCGAGTCCGCATCGCCCAGACTGGCGGAGCGCGGCGGTCCGCATTTCGGCTCGCCGGACAAGGATCCCGCAGTGCGCATTCGTTGCATGCATGACGCCGGCGAGCTGAAGGTGCCCTTCACCACCGGCATCCTCATCGGCATTGGCGAGACGCGTGTAGAGCGTATCCAGGCGCTGCTCGAGATCCGAAGGCTGCACGAGGCTCACGGTCACATCCAGGAGGTGATCGTGCAGAACTTCCGCGCCAAGCCAGACACCTTGATGGCGGACGCGTCCGAGCCGACACCGGAGGATCATCTCTGGACCCTGGCCGTTGCACGTCTGGTGCTCGGCGGGCAGATGAACATCCAGGCCCCGCCGAATCTGCAGCCCGGGATGCTGCGGCAACTGGTCGAGGCGGGCATCAACGATTGGGGCGGCGTGTCACCGGTCACACCGGACCACGTCAATCCGGAAGCACCCTGGCCACACCTAAGAGATCTGGCCGAACAGACCCGTGAGTGCGGCAAGATCCTCGTGCAACGGCTCGCGCTCTATCCTGAATTCGCGCGTGACGCCGACCGCTGGGTCGATCCCGCGCTGGTCGGACCGTTGCTGGCGAACAGCGACTCGCGGGGTCTTGCTCGCGACTGCGCCTGGGCGCCGGGCGACGGCGCCGCGCCGGTGGTCGAGCTGACGACGTTCACGGAGCCTGCATCCGGCGGCCATACGGGTCCGCGTCCGGTCAGTCCAGCGGATCAGGAGCTGGACCGGATCCTCGACCGCGCCAGCTGTGGACACGAGCTGGACGAGCAGGACATCGTGCGGTTGTTCGATGCGCGCGAGGATCGCCTGCAACGCGTGTGCGCGGCCGCCGATGAGCTGCGCCGCGTCGTGGTCGGAGACACGATCAGCTACGTGGTCAACCGCAACATCAACTACACCAACATCTGCTACTTCCGCTGTCGCTTCTGCGCCTTCTCAAAGGGCAAGCTGAGCGAGAACCTGCGTGGCCGACCCTACGATCTGGCCCTCGAGGAGGTGGCGCGCAGAACGGTGGAGGCGTGGGAACGCGGCGCGACGGAGGTCTGCATGCAGGGCGGCATCCATCCGGAATACACCGGGGAGACCTATCTGCAGATCCTGAGCACGGTCAAGCAGGCGGTACCGGAAATGCATGTGCATGCGTTCTCGCCGCTCGAGGTCTGGCAGGGGGCAAAGACCCTGAACATGCCGCTGCGTGAGTATCTGCAGCGCTTGAAGGATGCCGGCCTCGGCTCACTGCCCGGGACCGCTGCCGAGATCCTCGATGACGAGGTGCGCGCCATCATCTGCCCGGACAAGCTGAAGACGGCGCAATGGCTCGAGGTCATGGGTGTCGCCCACGAGGTCGGGCTACCGAGCACCTCGACCATCATGTTCGGTCACGTCGACCATCCCTGGCATTGGGCCCGGCATCTGTTACACATCCGACGGCTGGCGGCGCGTACCGGCGGGTTCACCGAGTTCGTGCCGCTGCCCTTCGTCGGCGCCGAGGCGCCCATCTTCCTGCGTGGCGGGGCGCGGCGCGGCCCGACCCTGCGCGAGTCCGTGCTCATGCATGCGGTCTCCAGACTGGTCCTGCACCCGCACATCAAGAACATCCAGACGTCGTGGGTGAAGCTGGGTCGCGAAGGCGTCGCGCTTTGCCTGAACTCGGGTGCCAATGATCTCGGCGGCACCTTGATGAACG
>JAGRHX010000532.1 GCA_020444775.1 Gammaproteobacteria bacterium | reverse complement strand
GGCTTTCGCCCCGGCGTGATGGAGCGGCTGGGGCTTGGTCCTGCCGAGGTCCACGCGGTCAGCCCGGGGCTGGTCTACGGGCGCATGACCGGCTGGGGCCAGGAAGGCCCGATCGCGCATGCCGCGGGCCACGATATCAACTACATCGCACTGACCGGCGCGTTGCACGCGGTGGGCAGCAAGGACGGGCCACCCGTGGTGCCCTTGAATCTGTTCGGAGATTTCGGCGGCGGCGCCCTGTATCTGGCCTTCGGCATCGCCTGCGGGATCATCGAGGCACGCCGTTCCGGCCAGGGCCAGGTGGTGGACGCCGCGATGACCGACGGCTCTGCATCGCTGATGACCATGTTCTACGGCATGCTGGCCAACGGCAACTACGTCGACGCGCGCGGCTCGAACGCGGTCGACGGCGGCAGTCACTTCTATACGGTGTACGAGACCCGTGACGGCAAGCACGTCGCCATCGGATCCATCGAGGCCAAGTTCTACGCGCAATTGCTCGAGCTCACCGGGCTTGCTGGCGAGGACCTGCCCGATCAGTTCGACCGCAGCCAATGGCCTGCCCTGAAGGAAAGACTGACGGGCATCTTCAAGACCCGAACCCGTGACGAGTGGGTCGAGATCATGGAAGGCACCGATGTGTGCTTTGCCCCCGTGCTGTCGCTGAGCGAAGCGCCCGACCATCCGCACAACAAGGCACGCGCCACCTTCATCGAGGTCGACGGTGTGGTGCAACCCGCGCCGGCGCCACGCTTCAGCCGCACCGTGCCGGAGGTGCAGCGCCCGCCGGCACTACGTGGCGAGCACACCGAAGAAGCCCTCGCGGACTGGGGATTCAGCGCCGCGGAGCTGGCCGCCTTGCGCGAGCAGGGCGCGATCGGCTGAGCCCACGTATGCCCGGCATGCACTCCCGAGCCCGCTTGACAGCCGTTCGCGGGCTATGGGACCTTTCCCTGACGATAATCACAAAATCATCACAAAAGAAATTACCACCAAAGGTGGGCGCCCCTGCCGGGTCGCCTCGTTTTGGCCTGATGTTGCGGAGCGACGTAGCAGAACGACGTTGCAGACCGCCGGGCACAGCAGCGCGCGTGACTTCGACGACCGGCGCCATGTCCCCGTAACCGTGCCCCCCCTAACTCGAGACGACCTGCATGTTCCGCAAGGGTCTGTTCGGCATATCCAATATCCTCGCGACCATCGGCGCGGCGATCGTGCTGCTCATGATGTTGCACATCGTGGTCGACGTGATACTGCGCTTCCTGCACATTCCACTGCAGGCCACCATCGAGATCGTCCAGGCCTGGTACATGGTGCCGATCGCCTTCCTGCCACTGGCCTACGTGGAGAAGATCAACGGTCACATCTGCGTGGAGCTCCTCTCACAGTATCTCAGCGCGCGTGTGCAACGCCTGTTGATTGCCTGTGTTTGCGTGCTCAGTGCCGTCTACTTCGGCGCCTTCGCATGGCGGACCTGGATCGATGCCCTGGGCAAGTACGAGGTCGGCGAGATGGCACTCGGTGATGTCGCGGTGGTCGTCTGGCCGACCCGCTTCGCCCTGCCCATCGGCTGCGGCCTGATAACGCTGTTTCTGCTGTACAAAGCCAGCCGCCTCGCCGCAGGTGACACTTCGTTGCTCAGCAAGGATCCCGACGCCAACCTCATCGAGTAGCGGCGTACGGCCTGACCATCTTCGTCTCCACCCCCGCATCAGACCCTGAGGGCTTGCGATGGATGATCTTTCGCTCTGCGGCTATGGCCTGATCGCACTGCTCGTGCTGCTACTGCTACGCGTGCCGGTCGGCGTTGCCCTTGGCGTCGTGTCCTTCGTCGGCATCTGGCTCATCGTCGGCATCGGCTCCGCCTGGGGTGTCCTGGTCGCGATTCCATACGATTTCGTCGCACACTGGACCTTGAGCTCGGTACCGATGTTCCTGCTGATGGGATTCATCTGCTACCACGCCGAGCTGACCCGTGGACTGTTCCGACTGGCGCGCGCCTGGCTGTCGTGGATGCCCGGTGGCCTGGCAGTGGCCTCCGTGGGCGCGGCGGCCGGGTTCTCTGCCGTCACCGGCTCATCGGTCGCCTGCGCCGCGGCGATGGGACGGATCGCCGTGCCGGAGATGCTCAACGCCAACTACGACAAGGGTCTGGCCGCGGGCACCGTCGCGGCCGCGGGCACAATCGGCTCGATGATCCCCCCCAGCATCATCCTGCTGCTCTACGGCATCTTCGCTGAGCTGCCGATCAGCCACCTGTTCATCGCCGGCTTGATGCCGGGTCTGCTCAGCGCCGCGGCCTACAGCCTGATGGTGGTCGCCCGGGTGCGTGTGAATCCGGCGCTGGCCCCGAGCAATGCCACCGAGGTCGACTGGAAGGAGCGAATCGATGCGGTCTGGGACACCTGGCCGGTCATCGCGCTGATCATCGGTGTGTTTGGCGGTCTGTTCGGCGGCATCTTCACGCCTACCGAGGCGGGCGCGATGGGCGCCTTCCTGTCCTTCATCATCGGCTTCGCCAAACGCTCCCTGAATCTGGAGAAGATCTGGCACGCCTGCATGGAGACCCTGACCAGCACCGCGGCGATCTTCGTCATCGCTATCGGTGCCAACCTGTTGACCCGGTTCCTTGCGCTCGGCGGTTTCACGGACTTCTTCTCCAGCTTCGTGGTCGAGCATGAGATCGGTCCACTGACCTTGATTCTCGGCACCATGGCGGTGCTGTTCGTGCTCGGCTGCTTCCTGGATCCCATCGGCATCATGCTGCTGACCCTGCCGGTGTTCCTGCCGGTGGTCGAGGAGATGCGTATCGACCTCATCTGGTACGGCGTGCTGATGACCAAGCTGCTGGAGATCGCGCTCATCACACCGCCAGTAGGTCTGAACGTATTCGTGATCAAGGGCATCGTTGGCGATCTGATGCGCACCGAGACCATCTTCAAGGGCATTCTCTGGTTCCTGGTCGCCGACATCATCGTGGTCGCGCTGATGATCGCCTTCCCACCGATCACGCTGTGGCTGCCAAGCCTTATCTTCTGAGCATCAATCAAGCGAGTTGCTTGAAACCGGATCCCGTTCGGACACCTGACCGGCTCGCGCAACGTCGAGGTGAGTCCCGGACGAAGATTCCATCGGGACGATATACGGAGGAGGAGTCTGAATGAAGAAGTCCATTGCCCTGTCATTGCTCGCGGCCGGTATGCTCGCCGCATCGCTGTCCGCCCCGAGTCGCGCGACCGAGATCAAGGCCGCGCAGTATCTGTCACCCAAGCACCCGCTGGGCGCCGGCTACGAAGTGTTCAAGGACGTCGTCCAGAAAGAGAGCGGCGGCAAGATCAAGGTCCGCGTGTTCGCCGGTGGTGCGCTGCTCGCCGCCAAGGCACAGTCGGACGGTGTACGTGACGGTGTCGCCGACGTCGCGCCTCTGGTGATGAGCTACACACCGTCCTACTACCCGCACGGTCTGCTGATGGGCGATCTGGCGATGTTCGGTCCCAATGACACCGCGGCTACCTTCGCTCTGTCAGAGCTGTACGTGATGCATTGCCCGGGCTGTCAGGAAGATGCACGTAAGCAGAACCAGATCCAGCTCGCAGGCTTCAGCACCCCGCAGTACGTGCTGGTCGGCAAGGGCGCCATGAACACGCTCGAGACCATCAAGGGGAAGAAGCTCCGCGCAGGCGGGCCACTGTGGGCCCGGTTTGCCGAGTCGGTCGGAGCGATCGCAGTCAACATCCCGAGCTCGGAGATCTATGAGGGGCTTTCACGTGGCATCATCGACGCAGCCATGTACGCCCGAGGCGGTCTCAAGACGCATGGACTCGCCGATGTCGCCGACACGGTTTCCGAGGTGCCGCTCGGCTCGTTTCGCGTATCGACCTATTTCTCCTGGAACCTCGATTCCTGGAAGAAGCTGACACCTGAGGAGCGCATCATCGTGTTCAAGGGCATGGCCGCCGGTACGGTGGCCATGCTCCGCACCTACGCCGATGGTGAGAAGGATGGTGTCGCCCTGGGCAAGGAGAAAGGCATCAAGTTCCTACAACCGGACGCAGCGATGACGAAGGCGGTTGACGACTTCGTCGAGAAGGATGGCCAGGAGACGATCAGTCGCTGGACCGAGAAGGGGCTCACCGACGCCGCCGAGGTGGTCGACACCTACAAGAAGCTCTACCGCAAGTACGAGGCCCTGGTCACGCCGATCATGGAAGACGATGAGAAGCTCAGCGAGCTGCTCTACAACGAGGTCTATGGCAAGCTGGATCCGAAGACCTACGGCGTGCAGTAACACGCTCCAGCGGTGTCGAGCCGCTGCTCACGCCCCATCGCCCCGTGTCGGCGTGTCCACGCTGACACGGGGCCGAACCAGGATTTCCGGGCTCGGCGAGGGATGACGGCCAACGACGAGGTAGTCGACCATGACAGATCTGCATTCGCCAGAAGACGAGGCCTTCTACAGCGAAGCACGCACCTGGTTCGAGGCCAACACGCCGGCTGAGATCCGCGGCGACGCGTTCATGTTCGGCAGCATGACACCCGAACAGAACGTGGCGTGGTCACGCAAGCTCAACGAGAAGGGCTGGCTGACCATCAACTGGCCGCTCGAGCTCGGTGGCAAGAGCTGGAGCCAGACCCGCAAGCACCTGTTCGAGAAGGCCCGCGCCGATGCCGGCTCACCGCTGCCGTTCAACATCGGTGTGACGATGCTGGGACCGGTGATCTACACCTTTGGCAACCAGGCGCAGAAGGATTACTTCCTGCCACGGATCCGCAACTTCGAGGACTGGTGGTGTCAGGGCTATTCCGAGCCGGGCGCGGGCTCGGATCTGGCTTCCCTGAAGACCCGGGCGGAACGTCAGGGCGCGCACTACATCGTCAATGGCTCGAAGATCTGGACGTCCTATGCGCACTGCGCCAATCGTATGTTCGCACTGGTGCGCACCGACAGCAGCGGCAAGAAGCAGGAGGGTATCTCCTTCTTGTTGCTGGACATGGACACACCGGGCATCCAGGTGCGACCGTTGGTCTCGATTGACGGCCGCCACCATCTCAACCAGGTGTTCTTCGACAACGTGCGTGTGCCCGCCGAGAACCTGGTCGGCGAAGAGGGTCAGGGCTGGACCATAGCCAAGTACCTGCTCACCCACGAGCGTACCGCCAACATCAGGCTGCCGATGGTGTTCGTGGCCATGCGCCGGCTCAAGCGTCTGGCGCTCGAGAACAGCGGCGCCGGTCGTCTGATCGACCAGGAGAATCTCGCCCAGCGCATCGCCGAGGCCGAGATCGATCTCGCTTGTCTGGACGACATCAATACGCAGATGATCGCCGCCGCCGATGCCGGCCATGCCCCCGGGGTGGAGTCATCGCTGCTCAAGGTCCGGGGAACCGAAATCCAGCAGAACATCATGAACCTCATCTTGGAGGTCTGCGGCTATCGAGCCTACCCCTTCAACACCGAGCTGAGCGGTGAGGACCGCGAGGTCCTGCAGGCCGCGGCCAATCACAACTTCAGCCGGGCGGCGAGCATCTTCGCCGGCAGCAACGAAATCCAGCGCGACGTGATGGCGAAACGGTTGCTGGGTCTTTGACGACCGGTGAGGCAATGCCGGTTCAATACGACTTCGGCAGCCCCAGGACCCGCTCGGCGATGTAACACAGGATCAGATGCGGCGTGATCGGCGCGATACGATGGATGATCGCCTCGCGAAGATAGCGCTCGACGTGGAACTCCTTGGCGTAACCCATCCCACCGTGGGTCAGGATGGCATTGTTGCAGGCCTTGAAGGTGGCCTCGCCAGCCAGATACTTCGCCGCGTTGGCAGTGGCCCCGCAATCATCGCCGCGGTCATAGAGCTGAGCCGCCCTGAACGCCATCAGATTGGCCGCCTCCAACTCCGCCCAGCTCTCGGCGAGCGGATGCTGAACGCCCTGGTTCATGCCAATCGGTCGGTCGAAAACCACTCGCTGTCTGGCGTACTCCGTGGCCTTGTGCAAAGCGGCCCGGCCCAGACCGACCAGCCCGGCCGCTATCAGGATCCGCTCAGGATTGATCCCGTGTAGCAGATAGCGAAACCCCTTACCCTCCTCGCCGATCCGATTCTCGACCGGGATCTCCATGCCATCGAAGAACACCTGATTCGAATCGACACTCTTACGACCCATCTTCTCGATGCGCTTGATCTCGACCTTGGCCCGGTCCAGCTCGGTATAGAACAGGGTCAGCCCATCGATGGGTCGACGCGTCTGACTCTCATCGGTGGTTCTCGCAATCAGCAGGATCTTGTTGGCGACCTGTGCGGTGCTGGTCCAGATCTTCTGGCCATGCACCACGTACCGGTCACCCTTGCGCACGGCCCGGGTTTTCAAACGCGTGGTATCCAGGCCCGTGTTCGGCTCGGTGACGCCGAAACAGGCGATGTCCTCGCGCTTGATGACCGGCGGCAGCATCCGCGTCTTCTGTTCCTCGCTGCCGAATCGAACCACCGGATTCAGGCCGAAGATACCCAGGCTGACCGAGGACACGCCGCCGTTACCGGCGCCCGACTGCGAGATGGCCTGCATGAGGATGGCTGCCTCGGTAATCCCCAGACCCGAGCCACCGTACTCCACCGGCATGGCGATGCCCATGTAGCCGTGGTCGGCGATCGCACGACAGAATGCCTCTGGGAACTCGCCGTCCCGGTCGCGCTCCAGCCAATACTGATCACCAAAGGTCGCGCACAGGCGTTCCACGCTCTCGCGGATCTGTTCCTGCTCGGGCGTGAAGTCCACGCTCATCCTGGGTCTCTCCTCGTCTGAAGTCGCATCGAGTCAATCGGAATCGTTCAAGTCGAGCTGCGCCTGGCGATCGCGCCAGGGCCGTGCCTGCTCGAGCTGCGCCGCGAGCCGAACCAGGACCGGCTCGCAACCCAGCGGCCCACCGAACTGGATGCCGACCGGCAATCCGTCGCTGCTGCTCGCCAGGGGTACGCTCATCGCCGCCCCGCCGGTCTGGTTGAACAACGGCGTGAACGGCGCGACCTTGCCGAACACAAAGCGCACATAGGCATCCACATCGGTGCTGCTCATGTCCATCTCACCCAGGCGCAGGCTCGGTTGCCCCAGCGTCGGACTCATCAGCAGATCGTATCGAGTGAAGAACGCCCCCATGCGACGCCCGATCTGATGCATGAGCTGGACGGTCTGCATGTAGTCGCTGGCGCCCAGCCGCTTGCCTTCCTGCATCCAGGCCCAGGTCACCGGCTCGACGTCACCTTCCACGGGCTCTCGGCCCAAGGCCCTTGCCCGCGCCTGGACGGTCAGGGCCAGGTTGACCGCGGGAATGATCCGCCAGGCCTGAAGCAGGGATAAGCCGCTGAGATCCGGTCGGGCCTCTTCCACCTGATGCCCCAGGGACACCAACAGCTCGGCCGTCTGCTCGACCGCCGCTCGTGCATCGGCATGAATCGCGCCACCTTCGAAATCGGTGGCGCAGAACGCGATCCGCAGCTGCCCGGGGGGCACCTTCAGCTCCGCGGCAAGCGGCCGAGCCAAAGCGGGAGCGGCATAAGGATCGCCGATCGCCGGTCCCGCCGTTGCGTCGAGCAGATGCACGCTGTCCCGCACGCTCACCGACACGCAATGGCCGGTCGCCATGCCGGCCAGCCCTTCGCCGAGGTCGGGGCCCATCGGCATGCGCCCGCGACTGGGCTTGAGCCCGAACAGACCGCAGTTCGAGGCTGGAATGCGGATGCTGCCGCCTCCGTCGGTGGCATGCGCCATCGGCAGATAGCCGGCGGCTACCGCCGCGGCCGCGCCACCCGAGGATCCGCCCGGCGAGCAACCGAGGTCCCACGGGTTCCGGGTCGGGCCGTGCAAGGCAGGCTCGGTGGTCGCGGCAATACCCAGCTCCGGCGTATTGGTCTTGGCCATGATCACGAGGCCGGCGGATCGATAGCGTGCGACCAGCTCACTATCGTGGTCGGCTACGAAGTCGGCAAAGATCCGGCTGCCATTGGTGGTCGGCACACCGGCACACAGGGCCACCAGATCCTTGATCATGAACGGCACGCCGGTGAACGGCCCATCCGGCAGTCCCGCGGCGATGGCCACACGTGCCTGCTCGTACATTCGCAGCACCACCGCATTGATCCGACCGTCCAGGGCCTCGATTCGGGTGATGGCCGCGTCGAGCAGCTCGACCGGATGCACCTGCCGATTACGTACCAGGGCGGCGAGCCCCATGGCGTCGAACTGACGGTACTCATCGAACTGCATGTCTGTGTGTACCTCCTGTCAGCACCTGGTCGGGTATAGCACGCCGACTCAAAGACCCGCGCGGGCTGGCACCGCGGTCCGGGATCTGGCCAGCACGATCAGCCCCAACGCCGGCAATACCAGCCCCGCGGCCATCAGGGTCAGCTGCACATGCGTGTAGCCGAGCATGCCGCCACCGGGCGCCGCCAGGACGATGCCGCCGACCGCGAGCAGCACACGACTCAGCACCCCGAGCACCCCCGAGGGCGTCGGTCCGAGGCCGATCAGATATCCCTGCAGGCCGCTGGCCAGCAGGACTACACCCGCGAAGGCGCTGACGCAGACCACGAGGATCTCGCCCGTGTCGCCAAGCAGCAGCAGCGCGGGATTGAACACGAAGAAGAATGGGATGAAGTAGATGATCGTGCCGAGCCGCATCGCCTCGAAACCGGTCTCCATGGGCTTGGCCTTGGCCACCGAGGCAGCGGCGAA
>JAGRHX010000531.1 GCA_020444775.1 Gammaproteobacteria bacterium | reverse complement strand
TGACCGCCTGCGACCGGCTCTCGACTGGCTCTCGACTGGCTCTCGACTGGCTCTCGACCGGGGCCGGTCCTCACGGACCGCCCCCGCTTGCGCCGCCGGCCGGGCCCGGCCGGCGGCGCGGATTGCCGGCCGCCGGCGACGGGCCCTGCATGCTCAATCCTCGACCTGCGGCGAGAAGTCTTCGACCAACGACTGCTGGACGTTTGCCGGCACCGGCTCGTAACGAGCCAGCTCCATCGCGTACGAGCCGGTACCCCCGGTGAGCGACTTCAGCTCGGACTGATAGCTGGACAGCTCGGCCAGCGGCGCCTCCGCCGAGACCGTGACCAGCCCGCCGGACAGCGTCTGGGTACCGCTGACCCGGCCACGCTTGCTCGACAGGTGACCGGTGATATCGCCGGTGTACTCCTGGGGCGCGGTGATGTGCACCGCGACGATCGGCTCCAATATCGCGCCACGTCCCTTGGACACGGCATCCAGCATCGCCTTGCGCGCCGCCGCGACGAAGGCCACCTCCTTGGAATCCACCGGATGGTGCTTGCCGTCGTAGACCGTGACCCGCACGTCCTGGATGGGATAACCGGCGGTCGCGCCCTGTTCCAGCACCTGACGCACGCCCTTCTCCACCGCCGGGATGAACTGCCGCGGAATCACACCGCCCACCACCGCATCGACGAACTCGAAACCGGCACCGCGCTCGAGCGGCTCGATGCGCAGGAACACCTCGCCGAACTGACCCGCGCCGCCGGTCTGCTTCTTGTGCCTTGAATGACCCTCGGCGGCCGCCAGCACCGTCTCCCGGTAGGGGATCTTCGGTGGCTCGGTGTTCACCGAGACGTTGAACCGTTCCTCGATGGCTTCCAGCACGATACGAAGATGCAGATCGCCCAGGCCGCGAATCACCGTCTGGTTCATCTCCGCATCATGCTCGACCCGCAGGCTCGGGTCCTCCACCGCAAGCTTGTGCAGGGCATCGGAGAGCTTCTGCTGATCGTTACGCGAGTTCGCGGTGATGGCGATGCCGAACATCGGCTCGGGTAGTTCGACCGGCGTCAGATGCACGTCGTCCTCGTCGTGCGAGTCGTGAAGCACGGCATCGAAGTCGGCGCCATCGACCTTGGAGATGGCGCAGATGTCACCAGCCACCGCCTCCTCGATCTCGAGCTGCTCCTTGCCGCGCAGCTTGAAGAGATGGCTGATCTTGATGGGTTTGCGCGCCTCGCCCACGAACAGCTGGGCATTCTTCTTGAGGGTGCCCTGGTGGATGCGAAACACCGACATCTTGCCGGCAAAGGCGTCCTGGCGAACCTTGAACACGTGTGCCAGGACGTGGCTGTCCGGTTGCTCCGGATGCAGCTCGAAGTCGCCCTTGGCGGTGAAGAAGTGCTGTGGATTGCCCTCCAGCGGGCTCGGCATCATCTTCGTGATGATCTCGAGCAGCTCGGCAACACCCGCACCGGTCTCGCTGCTGGTGAAGCACACCGGTATCAGATGACCTTCTCGCATCGCACGCTCGAAAGCATCGTGAATGTCCACCATGCTGACGCTCTCGCCATCCTCCAGATAGCGTTCCATCAGGTCTTCGTCCAGCTCCACGACCTGGTCGACGATACGCGTGTGCACCTCGTCGACCGAGAGGAAGTCGGCGCCGTCACCGCTGCTCTCGAACAGACAATCGACCACCGCCTGACCGTGATTGGCCGGCAGGTTCAGCGGCAGACACTCACCGCCGAACTCTTCGGTGATGGCTTCCAGCAGGCCTTCCAGATCGCCGTTGGCCTGGTCGATCTGGTTGATGACGATCATCCGGCACAAGCCACGCTCAGCGGCCGCGTTCATCAAGCGGCGGGTGTTCATATTGATGCCGGACCGGGCATTCACGACGATCACCGCGGTCTCCACGGCAGGCAGCACCGACATGGCACGACCGATGAAATCGGGATATCCGGGGGTGTCGATCAGATTGACGTGCGCGCCGCCGTAGTCGAAGCCGACCACGGCCGGCTCCAGCGAGTGATGATGCTTCTTCTCCTGCTCATCGAAGTCGCATACGGTGGTGCCTTTGCCGACGTCACCCGGCGCGCTGATGGCGCCGGACTTGCAAAGAAGGGCCTCGGTCAAGCTGGTCTTGCCGGCGCCTTCATTGCCCAGCAAAGCGACGTTTCGGATCGCCTCGGTGGTGTAATGCGGCATCGCTTCCTCCTCGTTGATGAGGTCCGACCGGCCCGGCACACAAACCATGCACGCGGCGGTCCGACCCATCAGGGCGAAGCCGCCTAGATGCGTCGTTTCAACGGATTATGGGACCTACCCTCACGTGGGGGCGCCCTCGACACGGCAACGACCAGGCACGCAACGGAACTCTCGCTGATGGTCTTGCATCCGTCCGCGCCGGTGGCCGTCCAGAAGACGGCGGGCAGCACGAACGGCTGGCCCCAGGGCATACAGCGAGGCACCCTATGAGCAGTCTCGCCGAACGGGCCCTGTAATCCCAGTATAGGCGCCCGCCCCTCGATCTCAAGCAGCGTTTCGCTGCTGCAACGCAACGTCGGGTGCACGGTCCGGCCGGCGACCCGTTGGTCACCGGCCGGCGCCGCTTCAGGCGATGCGGTCGCCCTTCTTGACCTGCTGCGCGCGGTTGTCCACCGCCGGCAGCATCTTCGCCGGATCCCGGGTCACCACCAGGTCGATGACCGTCGGCGCACCGGTGTTCTCGAAGCTCTGGGTGATCGCCCCGGCCAGCTCCTGTGGCGATTCGACACGGATACCGTGCACCCCCATCGCCTTGGCGACGTTCGCGTAGTTCGTGTCGGCCAGATCCGCCGATTGATAATTGCCGGCACCGAACATCAGGTGCTGCAAGGCCTTGACGTAACCGGATGCTGCGTTGTTCACCACGATGATGGTGAACTCGAGCCCCATGCGCCGCGCGGTCTCCATCTCACCGATGGACATGTTGAAGCCGCCGTCACCGGTGATCGACACCACCTTGCGATCGCCGGCGCCGAGCCGGGCGCCCATCGCGCCGGGCAGACCGTAGCCGATAGAGGCAAAGCCACGATCCGGGACAAAGGTGCGTCCGGCCATCTTGGTGTCGAACAGCAGACCGCCCCAGTGCGCGGCGAAGCCGCC
>JAGRHX010000530.1 GCA_020444775.1 Gammaproteobacteria bacterium | reverse complement strand
AACGCCGATTCCACCGACCAGCACGCGCGCTTCCGCGCCTGCGGCTGGCACACGATCGCGGTCGACGGCCACGACCAGTCGGCAGTCGAGGCGGCGCTGCTGGAGGCCAAGGCCTCGGACAAGCCGACAATGATCGCGGCACGCACCACGATCGGCTTCGGCGCGCCCAAGAAGGCCGGGACCGAGAAGGTGCACGGCTCTCCCCTCGGCGCCGAGGAACTGGCGGGCGCCAAGCAGGCGCTGGGGATCACCTACCCTGCTTTCCAGGTGCCCAACGAGATCATCTCCACCTGGCGCGAGGCCGGCGCGCGCTCGCGCAAGGTGCGCGAGGACTGGGAAGCGCGCGTCGCGGCCGCCGATCCGGCGCTGCGCGCGGAGTTCGAGCGCCGCATGTCCGGCACGCTGCCCGACGGCTATGCCGCCGCGTGCGACGCCTTCAAGCGCAAGCTCGCCGACGAGAAGCCCAAGGTCGCAAGCCGCAAGGCCAGCCAGAACGCGCTCGAAGTGATCAACGGCGCCGTGCCCGAGACCATCGGCGGCTCGGCGGACCTGACCGGCTCGAACCTGACCCGTTGGGAGGGCGCGAAGCCGCTGTCGGCGGCGGACCCGTCCGGCCGCTACGTCTTCTACGGCGTGCGTGAATTCGGCATGAGCGCCATGGTCAACGGCATCGCCCTGCACGGTGGCCTGCTGCCGTTCGCCGGCACCTTCCTGGTGTTCTCGGATTACGCGCGTAACGCGCTGCGCATGTCGGCGCTGATGGGCATACGGGCGGTCTGGGTGTTCACCCACGATTCCATCGGTCTGGGCGAGGACGGTCCCACCCACCAGCCGGTCGAGCATGCCGCCGGTCTTCGTCAGATCCCGAACATGAGCGTGTGGCGACCGTGTGACGCGGTCGAGACCGCCGTCGCCTGGCGCGCCGCGCTGGAGCGCGGCGACGGTCCCTCCAGCCTGCTCTTCTCTCGGCAATCGCTGCCACACCAGACGCGCACGCCGCCAGCCATCGCGTCGATAGCGCGAGGCGGCTACAGCCTGGTCGATTGTGAAGGGGAGCCGCAGGTGATCCTGATTGCAACCGGCTCCGAGGTCGGTCTGGCAGTCGAGGCGGCAACCACACTGAGCGCGGAGGGCGTGCGGGTCCGGGTGGTCTCGATGCCGAGCACCGATGTAGACGACGCGCAAACGCCGGACTATCGCGAGCAGGTGCTGCCATCCGCGGTGCGCGCCCGGGTCGCGGTCGAGGCGGGCCTCGCCGAGTACTGGCGCAAGTATGTCGGCCTGGACGGCCTGTGCATCGGTCTGGACGGCTTCGGCGAGTCCGCCCCCTACGAGCAGGTCTACCAACACTTCGGCATCACCGCCGAAGCGGTGGCGGACGCCGCCCGCAAGCTGCTGCGCGGCGGCTGATGGTCGCGACCGGCGCCGACCGCTCGGACCCGTGCCATGCGGTGGACCGCGGCGGTGCGCCGATGTCGTGCCCACCTTTGCCGGCGCCGCCGGACGCTGTCGGGTGCTTCGGTGAGCGGAAGCCCGTCACAACCCGCGGACGGACCCAGCACACAGGCGTCTGGACCAGCCGCCCGGGTCGTGACCTGGGCGGCGTAACGCGTCAGAATTCGCTTCTCTGGCCGGCGCGTGTGCGCCAGCGCCGCTTCCGCAATACCTCGGGGAATCAACCACCATGACGATTCGTGTCGCAATCAATGGCTATGGCCGCATCGGGCGTAACATCCTGCGCGCGCTCTACGAGAGTGGACGGACCGACGAGATCAAGATTGTCGCCGTCAACGATCTCGGCGACGCCGAGACCAACGCTCATCTGACTCGTTACGACACGGCCCACGGGCGCTTTCCGGGCAAGATCGAGGTCGACGGTGATCACATGGTCGTGAACGGCGACCGGATCCGCGTGTTCGCCGAACGCGACCCGGCCAAGCTGCCGTGGGGCGATCTGGGTGTCGACGTGGTGCACGAATCCACCGGTCTGTTCACCAGCAAGGCCAAGGCCGGTGCCCATCTCGCCGGCGGCGCCAAGAAGGTCATCATCTCCGCGCCGGGTGACGCGGACGTCGACGCCACCGTGGTCTTTGGTGTCAACCATCACACCCTGAAGGCCAGCGATCAGGTCATCTCCAACGCCTCCTGCACCACCAACTGCCTCACCCCGGTGGCCAAGGTGCTGCACGACACCTGGGGCATCGAGCGCGGCTACATGCTCACCATCCACGCCTACACCTCCGACCAGATGCTGCAGGACGGGCTGCAC
>JAGRHX010000529.1 GCA_020444775.1 Gammaproteobacteria bacterium | reverse complement strand
GTCCTTTTGTTGCCGCTCAACGTGCTGTCGGAGATCACCCGCACCTTGTCGCTGATGATCCGGCTGTTCGGCAAGATCATGAGCCATGAATTCGTGCTCTCCATCGTCGTGTTCCTGGCCGGCCTGTTGTTGCCGGTGCCGTTCATGTTGTTCGGCATACTGATCGGGCTGATCCAGGGATATATCTTCATGATCCTCTCGGCGGTGTTCATCGGCGCGGCCATCGAGAGCATCGAAGCATGAGGCCGGGGCGACGCGTAAGCCGGAGCCCTGACACCAAGCTCGGACCCGAATCTGGAGTGAAGCGTGCAACTGACACCTGAAATGCTCAGTATCATCGGCGCGGCGCTGGTCGTCTCGTTCGGCGCCATCGGCCCGGCCCTGGGCGAGGGTCGGGCGATTGCCGCGGCGATGGAAGCGATCGCCCGTCAGCCGGAGGCCGCCGGACCCATCTCACGGACCCTGTTCGTCGGACTGGCGATGATCGAGACCATGGCGATCTACTGCCTGGTCATAGCGCTGTTGTTGTTGTACGCCAATCCATACGTGACCTGAGCATGCAGATCGATTGGTGGACATTGGCGCTGCAGACCATCAACTTCCTGGTCCTGGTCTGGCTGCTCACGCACTTTCTCTATCGTCCGGTGCGGCAGGTGATTGCCGAGCGCAAGGCGCTGGCCGAGCAGGCCCTGGTCGATGCGCACGAGGCGGAGCGGGTCGCCGAGTCCAGACAGCAAGCGCTCGACGAGGCCATCGCCGATGCGGCCAGGCAGCGCGAGTCCATGCTCAAGGAGCATCATCAGGCCCTGGAGGCCGAGCGCGCCGCGGTGCTGGACAAGGCGCACGAGGAGGCGCGTGCGCTGACCGAGGCGGGGCGGCACGAGATCGCGCAGGAGCGACGGGCCGCCGAGCGGGCCTTGCGTGAGCAGGCCAGCGAGCTGGCCGTGGAGCTGGCCGCGGCGCTGTTGCGCTCGTGTGAGCATGCCTTGCCGGGAGAGTTCTTCGTGCAGCGTGTGGAACAAGAGCTCGGTGAGCTGCCCGCGCACGAGCTGGAGCGTCTGTCCCGTGACCTCACGGCCAACGGTGGTCGATTGGGCGTGGTCACGGCAACGGCGCTGGATTCGACCGAGCAGGATCACTGGAAGACACGTCTGCTCGAGCGTCTGGGCTGCCAGGCGCCGGTCGATTTCTCCATCGACGCGGAGCTGCTGGCCGGTGTCGAGCTGCATTTTCCACACTCGGTGCTGCGCTACAGCTGGGCGGACCAGCTCAGCCAGGCCCGCGCGCGGCTGTTGCAAGATGACCTGTCTGAGTGAGCGCATGCTTGGCTGGGCGCAGCGCGCCGCCGAGCGCGTGCGGCGCATGCCGGTCACGCCATCGCTCGAGCATGTGGGCATCGTCGAACGGATCGGCGATGGCGTGGCGACGGTGGTCGGACTACCGGCCACCCGCCTGGACGAGGTGTTGCGATTCGAGGACGGTTCGGTGGGTGTGGCGCTTGGCGTCAGCGAGGTGGGCGTCGATTGCGTGATGCTCGAGAGCACCGCGGGCCTCGCCTCGGGTAGCCGTGTCTACGGCACCGGTGAAGTGCTACGGGCACCGGTGGGCGAAGACCTGCTCGGTCGGGTCGTGGACCCGACCGGTCTGCCCCTGGACGATGGACCACCAATCGTCGCGACCCGCTTCGACCCGGTGGAACGCCCGGCGCCGGGGATCGTCGACCGTGACCTGGTCAGCGAGCCGCTGATGACCGGTATCACCGTCGTGGACGCGATGATCCCACTCGGTCGCGGGCAGCGCGAGCTGATCATCGGCGATCGCAAGACCGGCAAGACGGCCATCGCCATCGACACCGTGATCGCGCAGCGTGACAACGACGTCATCTGCGTGTACGCGGTGGTGGGGCAGAAGGCCTCGGCGCTCGGGCGACTGCTGGAGGCGGTGCGCGAGCATGGCAATCCGAACAACTGCATCTTCGTGGTCGGTCGGGCCGACGCGCCGCCCGGCGCGCAGTGGCTGGTGCCGTACTCGGCGTGCACGATGGCGGAGTATTTTCGCGATCGGGGGCGTGACGCGTTGCTGGTCATCGACGATCTAACCCAGCACGCCATCATCTACCGTCAGCTGGCGCTGCTGCTGCGCCGCCCGCCGGGTCGTGAGGCCTACACCGGCGACGTGTTCTACCTCCACTCCCGCCTGCTGGAGCGGGCCGCCAAGCTCTCCGACGAGCGCGGCGCCGGTTCGCTCACCGCCCTGCCGGTCATCGAGACC
>JAGRHX010000528.1 GCA_020444775.1 Gammaproteobacteria bacterium | reverse complement strand
GAGCGGGCTCCAGGTCACCGGCAGCGCGGCGGACAAGGCCATCCACAACGGCAGCTCCGGAAAGGAGCGGATGATCTCGATGAGCCGCTGCACCCCGGCGTCGATCCATCCGCCGTAGTAGCCGGCCAGCCCGCCCAGCACGATACCGAGCACGAAGCTGATGCTGATACCGATCAGGCCGATGGTGAGTGAGACCCGTGCGCCATGGATGATCCGGGAGAGGATGTCCCGGCCGAGTCGATCGGTGCCGAGCAGGAACAGAGTCGCGCCTTCGCTCGGACAGAACAGATGAAAATCGCCGATGGGTCCGCCCCAGAACCTATAGCGATCCCCCGCGCAAAAGAACCGGATCCGGTCCACCTTGGTCGGATTGGGGGTGTACTCGCGCTTCAAGGTCTCCATGTTCAGGTGATAGTCGTAGCCGTACACGAACGGCCCCACGAATCGCCCCTCGTGGAACAGCCGGACCGGCTGCGGCGGCGCGAACAGGAAGTCGGTGTGTCGGCTGTGCAGGTTGTACGGCGCCAGGAATTCGCAGAACAGGATCGACAGATACATCAGCAGCAGGAAGACCCCGGACCACAAGGCCAGCCGATGGCGCTTGAAGCGCCACCAGCTCATACGCCATTGCGAGGCCTGGTAGAAGCGCTCCTGCTCCGGCGTCAGCGCCTCGACATCATACGGATCGAAGGGCGCGCCGGAGACGTAGTGTTCCAGCTTGCGGCTCATCGCTCGTCCCCGTCCAGACGGATACGCGGGTCGAGCGCGGCCAGCGCCAGGTCCGACACGAACATCCCCACTACCGTGAGCAAGGCCAGGAACATCAGGAAACTGCCAGCCAGATACATGTCCTGACTGCGCAGCGCATCGAGCAGCATCGGGCCGGTAGTCGGCAGTGACAACACCACGGAAACGATGGCCGCGCCCGAGACCACCTGCGGCAGCAGATTCCCGATGTCGGCGACGAACGGATTGAGCGCCATGCGCAAGGGATATTTGATCAGCAGTCGCAGCGGTGAGAGCCCCTTGGCGCGTGCCGTGACCACGTACTGCTTGCGCAGCTCGTCGAGCAGATTGGCGCGCAGTCGTCGGATCATGCCGGCGGTCCCGGACGTACCGATCACCACCACCGGGATCCACAGATGCTCCAGTATCGAGCCGAGCTTGGCCCAGCTCATCGGCTCACCGACGAAACGCGGATCCATCAGCCCGCCGATGGTGGTACCGAACCAGACGTTGGCCAGATACAGCAACACCAGGGCAAGCAGGAAATTGGGCGTGGCAAGGCCAAGGAATCCGAGCAGGGTCAGACCGTGGTCGCCCCAGCTGTATTGATGGGTGGCCGAATACACCCCGATCGGGAAGGCCACCACCCAGGTGAAGATGATGGTCGAGAAGGACAGCAGGAAGGACAGGAACAGGCGATCCCCCACCACTTCGCTGACCGGCAGGTTGTATTCGAAGGAGTACCCGAAATCGCCGCGCAGCATGCCGAACAACCAGGTGAAATACTGCTCGACCAGACTCTTGTCCAGACCATAGGTCTGACGCAGGTAGAGCACCTTCTCCTGCGAGACCGACTCACCCTGGGCCTCGAGCTCGGCGATGTAGGTGGACAGGTAATCGCCCTCGGGCAGCTGGATGATCGTGAACACGATCGCGCTGATCACCAGCAGTGTGGGCACCATCACCAGTACCCGTCTGACTAGATACCCCAGCATCGCCCGACCGTCTCCTGCACGCACATCACCCCTCGAACCCCTCCTCGGCGCCGGGCGCTAGTCCGGCTCGGCCTTGCGGAACCAGAAGGTATCGGGGCGATAGATGCCGAAGTGGGCGCCCGGATCCCAGTTGTACACGCCCTTGACCGGCACGTTCATCAACCGTCGGTTGACGACCACCGGCTGGGGCACGGCCGATACCAGGCCCAGCGTATATACCTGCTCGGCATGGATGCCGAGCATCAGCTTCCAGATCTGACGCCGCTCGACGGGATCGGAGGCCTCCAACCATTGTTCGTTGAGCGCCTGCAGCTCCAGCGCGTAAGGCTCGTCCACCGCCTCGCCAGCCTTGCCACCGGTCTCCTGGAACTGCCCCCACATCGGCCATTGCAGATGCTGCTGGCTGGTCGGCGCCAGCTCTTGCGGGCTCATGTCGGCGGTAGGCAGGCCGTTCTCGAAACCACCCCAGATTGACATGACGGTCTGACCAGAGAAGATCCGGCGCCGGAACACCTCGCGCTGCATCGGTTTGGTGAGCAATCGGATGCCGGCATCCCGCCAGGTATCGGCGACCAGCGCGAGCACGTCGGTCTGCTCGGTGTCCTCTCCCGCGGTCTCGACGATGATCTCGAGCGGCCTGCCGTCTGGCAGCAGCCTGATGCCACGCGCGTCGCGCTTCTCGAGCCCGATCTCGTCCAGCAGCGCATTTGCGGCCGCCACGTCGAACTGGCTCCAGGCGGTCTGATAGCGCGTCTCGTACAACGGGCAATCGGCATGCACGGAGTTGTTGCCCTCGCGCGCCAGACCGTAGTAGATGACCTGGTTGATCTCATGCCGGTTTATCGCCAGCGACAGCGCACGACGGAACCGGACATCGCGCAGCAGCGGGCGCCAGACCGGGTCCTGGACATTGAGATTCGGATACAGGGCCAGATGCGCGCCCTTGGTGGTGTCCCACAGGCGCAGCTCGTTCTCGGTACGCTGCTCGCTCGCCTTCAGGAACGTGTAGTCGCTGAAGCTCAGCCCGCGTGCCTGCAGATCCGCTTCTCCGGCGCCGGTCTTCACCGGGATCAACCGCGAATCGACGATGGTCATCGCCACCGCGTCCAGATAAGGCAGCTGGTTACCATGTTGGTCGACCCGGTGGAAATACGGGTTGCGCTCGAAGACGAAGCGTGTCGACGGCGACGGCGTGGTGTTGACCCAGGGCTGCAGGACCGGCAGGTTGACGTTGGTGTTGCGGTACTGCCGATTGAGACGATTGAGTCGCGCCGCCCAGTTGCGCTGGCCTTTCTCCTGCGCTTTGCGGTCGAGCTTCTCCTGATCCGCGTAAGCGGCGTGATGTTTCTTCAGGTAGTGCGCCGGGGCGTAGATGTACAGCGGTGCTGGCCCCGCCAGCGCCGGCAGGAAGAAGGGATTGGGCCGACTCCAGGTGTAACGTACCGTGTAGGTATCGAGCACCTCGAACACTGGTGGCTCGCCATCGATCAACAGCTCTTGCGGTGGCCCGAACGGCGACAGTGCCTCGTTGTTGGCGATGTCCTCGAAATAGAATCTGAAATCCTCGCTGGTGAATGGCTCTCCGTCCGACCAGCGATGTCCCCTGCGAAGGTGCAAGGTGAATATCCGCCCCTGCTCGACCTCGTAGCTGCGCAGTATGTCGGGCTCGAGCTCGTAGGCCCGGTTGAAGACGACCAGACGCGCGTAGCCATAGACGGTCATGATGCGCACATCCTTGGCACGCCCCATCAGCAGCCTCAGCGTGCCACCGTAACGTTCTACGCTCGTGGCTTCGGTGGCGGCGTCCTCGGGTACCTGCAGCACCTTGGGCTGCTCCGGCAGGCGCCGGGCAACGTCTGGCAGCGTGCCGGCGGCGACGCGCTCGGCCAGCAACGGTGCCTCGGCCAGAGCCAGCGCGGCGGGTATCCCGGACATCGACAGCAACGTCATCGACAGCAACAGCACGCACGCCGTGCGTGCGCGCCGCGTGAGGTCCTCGCCCAAGGTGCGAACGGTCAAACGGTCCGCTTTCATTCGCCCCTCCTCGTCGGACTGCCCTGGAGGCTGCCTTCGGCACGCACCAGATGCCCTGCCTCGACCTCGATCAACCCCGGCAGCTCACCGTCTCCGCCAGGTCCGAACGGCGCGGGCCAGGACCGCGGGTCCGAGACCTTGCCGGCCATCAGCGCGCCCAGGTCCAGCCGGTGCTCCAGGCTGACCTGGGGCACCGCGGCCAACAGGGCCTTGGTGTAGGGGTGCAGCGGAGTCGCGAACAGTCGCTCGCGAGTGTTCATCTCGACGATGCAGCCCTGGCACATCACCGCGATCCGGTCGGCCATGTAATCGACCACGGCCAGATTGTGCGAGACGAACAGATAGGTCAGACCCAGCTCCTGCTTCAGCTCCTGTAGCAGGTTCAGCACCTGTGCCTGCACCGAGACATCCAGCGCGGAGACCGGCTCGTCGCAGATGAGCAGCCTGGGACGCAGCGCCAGCGCGCGAGCAATACCGATCCGTTGGCGTTGTCCACCGGAGAAGCTGTGCGGGTAGCGTGGCAGATGGGTGCTGTTCATACCGACCTGTCCCAGCAGCTCGGTGACGATCTCGCGCCGTTCCTCGGGCCGACCGATGCCGTGTATGAGCAGCGGCTCGGCGATGATGTCGAACACCGTCATGCGCGGGTTCAAGGAACCGAAAGGGTCCTGGAAGATGTACTGTACCTGACGCCGGTACTCGAACAGCTCGGCGGCCCCGAGGGCAAGCACGTCGCGGGCCCGTGCCCCGGCATGGCCGTTCGCCGCCGGCGCGTCCAGATAGGTGATGCGTCCGCTGTCGGGGCGTACCACCCTCAGGATCACCTTGCTCAGAGTGGTCTTGCCACAGCCGCTCTCACCGACCAGGCCCAGGCACTCACCGGTGCGTATCGACAGGCTCACGTCGCTGAGCGCGGGCGGCGACGGCTCCATCGAGCCCGCCGCCCGGCGACCGGTGAAGGTCTTGCAGATGCCTTCGAGCTCGAGAATGGCAGGTGTAGCGGTGACCAGGCCGCCGGGTCGCGCGGCGGGCGCGACCTCGACCGTGCTCTCGGCACGCGGACCAGCATCCGTCCCACCGCTCAGATAGCCACCACCCGAGCGCTGGACCTCACGAATCGGCGTCAGCCGCTCGCCGCGCGCCAGTCCCACCCGCGGCACGGCACGCATCAATGCCTGCAGATAGGCGTGACCGGGCCGGGTGAAGACATCGGCCACGCTGCCGCGCTCCATCAGACGTCCCTGATAGACCACCACCACCTCATCGGCCAGGTTGGCGACCACGCCGAGATCGTGGGTGATGAGCAGGATCGCCATCCCCAGCTCCGCCTGCAGACTGCCGAGCAGCTCGAGGATCTGGGCCTGGATGGTGACATCGAGCGCGGTGGTCGGCTCTTCGGCGATCAGCAGGTCGGGCTCGTTGACCAGCGCCATGGCTATCATCACGCGATGGCGCTGACCGCCGGACAGCTGGTGCGGATAGCTTCCAATCCGCCACTCGTTTTCCT
>JAGRHX010000527.1 GCA_020444775.1 Gammaproteobacteria bacterium | reverse complement strand
CGGCACCAGCACCGACGTGTGCCTGATCCGGGGCGGCCGGGTCGCGCTGGCCTTCGAAGGCCAGATCGCGGGTCTGCCGAACCGCGCCCCGCAGATCGAGCTGAACACGGTGGGCGCGGGCGGCGGGTCCATCGCCTGGCTGGACGCGGGCGGCTTCCTCAACGTCGGACCACGCTCGGCCGGCGCGGTGCCCGGCCCTGCCTGCTACGGACGTGGCGGCACCGAGCCGACCGTGACCGATGCCAACGTGGTGCTCGGACGGTTTCGACCCGGCACCCCGCTGGGCGGCGAGATAGAGATCGACAGCGCGGCGGCGGAACGCGCGGTGGCCGCGCTCGCCGAACGGCTGGGACTGTCCACGCAGGCCACCGCCGAAGGCATCGTGCGCATCGCCGTGACCCGCATGACCGGTGCCATCAAGGAGATCTCGGTGATGCGTGGGCTGGACCCGCGCGATTTCACGTTGTTTGCCTTCGGTGGCGCCGGCCCGCTGCACGCCGCGCTGATCGCGGCCGAGCTCGGCATGCGTGAGGTGATCGTGCCACCGCTGTGCGGGGCCTTCTCGGCGCTCGGTCTGCTGCATGCCGACCAGCGCCGCGACGTCTCACGAACACGTCTGCTGCCGCTGCATGGCGAGCGGCTCGAGACCCTGCGGACGATCCTGAAGCCGATGCGCGAGGTGGCCGCTGCCGAGCTCGAGCTCGAAGGCGTGGACCCGCAACGGATCCGCTTCGAGTGCTCGGTGGACATGCGCTACGTGGGTCAGGCCTTCGAGCTGAACACGCCGCTGGACGACGGCATCGAAGACATCGAGCAGCTCATCGAGCGCTTTCACGATCTCTACGAGCAACGCTACTCGCATACCGACCGCGGTGAGGTCGAGGCGGTGGCCTTCAGGGTCAGTGCCTATGCACAGAGCGAGAGCCCCCGGCCGGCCGCGCCGTCGGTCAGCGATGGCGGCCTGGACACCGCCCTGCTCGGTCACCGTGAGGTGCGCTTCGAGCAGGGTAGCGAATCCACACCGATCTATGCCCGTGAGCGACTGCCACGCGGCGCGCATCTGACCGGTCCGGCGCTGATCGAGGAGGACGGCTCGGTCACCCTGGTGCCGCCCGCTGTCGAGCTCGAGTGGCTCGAGGACGGCACCCTGCGCCTCACCCTGGCCCCGATGCAGCGAACGGACGCCCCACAGCCCGGAAACAGCCGATGAGCACATCCATCGACCCCATCACCCTGGAGGTGGTCACCGAAGGTCTGATCTCGGTGGTGCGCGAGATGCGTGCCACGGTGTTCCGGACCGCGCGCTCGGTCGCGATCTACGAAGCCCGCGATTTCTCCTGTGGGTTGTTCGATGCGCAAGGCCAGGTGGTCGCGCAGTCGGAGGACATCGGCTCGCACGTCGTGCCCTTGCCGTGGTCGGTGGAGGCGTCGCTGGCGCGTGTCGGCAACGACCTGGCGCCTGGCGATCTGATCGTCATGAACGATCCCTATCTGGGCGGCACCCATCTCAACGACGTGACCCTGATCCACCCCATCTTCGACGCCGGCGAGCTGGTGTTCTTTGCCGCGGTGCGCGAGCACTGGGCCGACGTCGGCGGTGCCGTGCCGGGCTCGATGTCGGGCTCGGCCACCGAGATCTATCAGGAGGGGATCCGTATCCCGCCGGTCAAGCTGGTCGATCGCGGCGAGCTCAACAAGGCGGCGATGGAGATCCTGCTCTCGAACATGCGCGTGCGGGACGAGCGGATGGGCGACTTCAACTCCGGGCTCGCGGCCTGCCGCACCGCCGAGCGCCGGGTCCGCGAGCTCGTCCAGCGTTATGGTATCGATACGCTATTGACCGGCGTGCGTAGCAACCTGGACCGTTCGGAGCGACGCATGCGCGCGCAGATCGAACGGCTGCCCGACGGCGAGTACTGCTACGAGGACTATCTGGAGACCTTTGGCCCGGCGCCCGACTACCGGCTGGAGCCGCTGCGTCTGCCGTTGCGTCTGACCATCAGCGGCGACACATTGAAAGCTGACTTCACGGGCGCCGCGCCGCAGGCTCCGGCGCCGGTCAACTCGACCCTGGCGGTGACCGCGGCCTCGGTGCTGATCGTGCTGAAATCAGTGCTGGACCCACATCAGGCGCTCAATCACGGCTCGTTCCGACCGGTTGAGGTGGTGGCGCCGCCAGGCACCATCGTCAACGTCACCCATCCGGCCCCGGCCGGCTCCCACGGCGAGATCCGCAAGCGGGTCATAGCCACCATGCTCGGCGCGCTGGCCCAGACCTGTCCGGAGCTGACCTCGGCCGACATCCATCGCACCTCCTTCCACAACCTCATCGGTGGCATCGATCCAGCGAACGGCCGCGAGTTCGTCCACTACGAGTGGTCGGCCGGTGGTAACGGCGGTTTCACCGAGGCCGACGGCCCGAGCGCAATGGCTGCCATCGACTGGGGTGATCTATCGTGCCTGCAGCCCACCGAGGTGCTGGAGCAGCGCTTCCCCTTGCTGGTGCATTTCAGCAAACAGGCCACGGACTCCGGCGGACCGGGTCGCTCGCGCGGTGGCCTGGGTATGCGCCGTGCCCTACAGCTACGACGCGGTCAAGCGCGCTATTCGCTGCTCTCCGACGGCGCGGTGGTGCCGCCCTTCGGGGTGCTGGGTGGGGAGAGCGGCGCGCCGGTCGGCAGCTATACCCGCGACGTCGATCGGGATCGGCCCTTCCCCACGCCAGGCAAGGTCGGTGGCCATCCGCTGCAAGCAGGCGATACCGTCGTGCTGCAGAGCGCCGGTGGTGGCGGCTACGGCGATCCGCTGGAACGGCCGGCCGAGCGTGTGATGGACGACGTCGAGCAGGGTCACGTCTCGGCACGCGTCGCCTTGGACGTCTATGGCGTCGCGATTGCCGAAGGCCAGGTCGACGCGGCGGCCACCGAGAAGCGTCGTGCCGAGCTGCTCGCGCAGCGACTGTGGCTGCGTCTGCTGCCGATGAACGACGACAGCGCCTATGAAGCGGTGGGCCGCGGCTGCAAGCGTGTCCTGCGTCTGCATCCGGATGACGCCGGGCATCTGGGGCTGGCCGAGGACGACATGCTCGAGGTGCTCGGCGCCAGCGGCGTGCCGCTGCGCTGCTGGACACGTCTGGACCCGACAGCCACGGCCGGTGCCATCCAGCTCGATCGATTCGCACTCGACATCATCGGCACCGGAAGCGGTGGCCGAGCGCGGGTACGTGGTCTGCTCAGGTGCACGCTGAGCTGAGGCCGACGAGGCGAACGCTGGCGCCCGACCGCACTCAGAAGCCCGGGTGCCCCTTGCAGGCCACCACCTGGGCCAGCGCCATGGTCTTGCCATCGCGGTCCTGGATCAGGCCTTCGCGGTAGTAGACGATGCGCAGCGCGTGACAAAGATGCAGCAGCTCCTGCGGCCGCAGCCGGAAGCGCGAGGTCCCCGGTCCACCGACCTCGACGTCGGTGAGCAGATGGGTGTCGTAGATGAGAAAGCCGTCGTCGGCCAGGGCCTCCACCAGCGCCGGGAACAAGTCACGGTTGAGATAGCGCGACACCAGGATCAGATCGTAGTCACCACCCGGTAGATCGGCGTCGTCCAGATCCAGCTCATGCAGATGCAGACTCAGGCCACGCTCACGGGCGCTGGCCTCGGCGCGCGCCAGCGCCTCGCCGGAGATGTCGACCGCATCAACCTGATAGCCGGCGGCGGCCAGATACAGCGCATTGCGGCCGGCGCCGCAGGCCACGTCCAGGGCACGTCGCCCCGCGTGACCTGCATGCGGCAATCGCTCCAGCCATTCCTCCAGCAGCGGATTGGCGTGCCGACGGCCCTGGTACTCGCCAGAAGCGTAGCGCGTGTTCCAACGTGTCTTGTCGTCGATGCTCATGATGAAGATGCTCGATGCTCGTCGCCCGGTGGCCAGGGCCGATGGCGCGCTTGCGCCGCACGGGTCGCCTGCCACGCGCCGGAACCCGGCCCGATGACGACGATCCACACCGGCGCTTTGCGCTAACATGCGGGCATCGTGCGGGGTGGTTCTCCCGCGCGCAAGCTCGGTCACCACAGCGCTCACATCCACCCGGAGGAGGACCCCATGAGCGAGTCCATCAAGAGCGGCGGCCCGGACGCCGACCGCAGCGCGGCCGGCGATCTCGACAAGGCCGCCATCACCCGCCCGATCGCGGCCTTCGCCGCCGGGCTCGACCTGCAGCAGGTCCCGGAAGACGTACGGACCTTCGCCCGCCACTGCCTGCTCGACTTCTTTGCCGTGACGCTCGCCGGCTGCCACGACCAGACCGGTCTCATCGTCCTGGAAGAAGCGCGTGAGCGCGGCAGCTCACCGCAGGCAGGCCTCATCGGTCATGCCGGTCGTTTCAGCGCTCTGGACGCGGCGCTGATCAATGGCACCTTCTCCCACGCGCTCGACTACGACGACGTCAACTTCAACATGCCCGGTCACCCGACCGTGGCGGTGGCGCCGGCGGCACTGGCCCTGGCCCAGCGTCTGGGCAAGGGCGGCAAGGCCCTGCTCGCCGCCTTCATCGCCGGCGTCGAGACCGAGTGCCGGGTCGGCCGCTACGTGACCCGCGAGCAGTACCTGCGCGGCTTCCATGCGACCGGCACCGTCGGCACCTTCGGCGCGGCCGCGGCCTGTGCCCACCTGCACGGCATGGACGCGGAGCGCACCGCGACCTCGCTGGGGATCGCGGCGGCCCAGGCGGCCGGCCTGAAGTCGCTGTTCGGCACCATGTGCAAGCCGTTGCATGCCGGCAAGGCCGCCGCCAACGGCGTGTACGCGGCGGATCTGGCCGCGCGTGGCTTCACCTCGCGCGCGGACGTGCTCGAGTGCGAGCAGGGCTTCGCCGACACCCATACCCCGGAGCGTAACCCGGCGATGGCGCTGGAGGGGCTCGGAACCCGCTGGCTCACGCCGGCGACCCTGTTCAAGTTCCATGCGGCCTGCTACGGCACACACGCCAGTATCGAAGCGGCCGCGAAGCTGCGCCGCGAGCGCGGCGTGACACCTGAGCGCATCAAGCGCATCGACGTGCACGTGCCGCGCGGCAACCTGCGCATGTGCAACATCGAGCAGCCGCGGACCGGCCTCGAGGCCAAGTTCAGCCTGCGCCACACCACCGCGATGGCGCTCGCCGATGTCTCGACCGCCTCCACCGATGCCTACAACGAGCAGAGCTGTCTGGACCCGACCCTGACCGCGCTGCGCGAGAAGACCTGGGTCGTCGGCGCGGACGAGCTGGGCGAGGCGATCAGCGACGTGATGATCACGCTCGATGACGGCGTGGTGTTTCGCGAGCGTGGCGACATGAGCGTGCCCTATACCGACATGGCCCTGCAGGAGAGCCGGCTGAAGGACAAGTTCATCGCGCTGGTCGAGCCGGTGCTGGGTCAGCAGCGCTGCGATGAGCTGGCCGAGCGTCTGCTTGGCATCGAGTCGGAGCAGGACCTGCACGCCCTCACCGAGCTCAGCCAGCTGCGCAAGGATTGACGCCGGACCACCGTCCGCGGCGCCGATGGGCACCCGCCCGCGGCGCCGGGAACGGCGAATCAGCCCCCCACCAAAGACAGGAAACAACCCATGAGCGCCACCGCCCAGAACATCTCGCCACCCTGCTCCAAGGAGGAGTGGGATACCCGTGTGCAGCTCGCCGCCCTGTATCGGGCCTTCTCGCACTATGGCTTCACCGATCTGATCTACACCCACATCTCGGCGCGGGTGCC
>JAGRHX010000526.1 GCA_020444775.1 Gammaproteobacteria bacterium | reverse complement strand
GCGAGGACGTGGAGCTGCACTACGCCGACCTGCTCGCTCATCCGAACATGATCCCCTGAAGACATCGCCCGCGGCCGGCTGGCCAGACCAGCCCCGCTCCGGCCGCAGCACGGATGCGCGCGGCGCCGGCACGGTTGGCGCCCGGATGGCGCCCGAATGTCTCCCGGACACGCTCGTCCGACACTGTATGGTCACGATCCGCGGCCGATAATCGAGCTCAGGTGAACGCACGCGGACCGCGGGAGCGGGAAGCAAGGGCGGTGTAGAATGCCAGGCCGGCGAACACCACGTCGCCCTCGATGCCAGCGATCAGTTACCGGTCGCTGCCGCCCACAAAAGAATTGCAGGTTCCGATGTTCTTGAGGCGAACTTTCAGCGGCGCGCTGCTCGGTTATCCCCTGACCTGGCTGGCGCTGGCCGTGGTACTGGCGCTCGAGTGGGGCGTGTGGCGGTGGTTTGGCCCTCCAGCCCCCATCGCCGCCGCCTTCGTGCTGCTCGGCGTGCTCATGCTGCTGCTGTGGAGCGCCCTGGCGCTGCGTTCCGAGCCTGTCATGAAGCGGCTCTATGGTGCTCCGGACGAGGACCAGGCGCGCGCGCTGCAGGCGCGTCTGCGTCTGCTGCACGAGGATCTGCAGAGCGCCGGCGCGGACAAGGGCCTGACCCAGCTACGCATGCTCGGTGAGAAACGGGCCACCCTGGCCGAGGTGCTGCGTCGGCGTATGAGCTCAGGCGAACTCACCTATGGTCGATATCTGTCCAGTGCCGAGCAGGTCTATCTGTCGGCCCTGGACAATCTGCAGGACATCATCGTCGCCCTGACCAGCGTGGCCAGCATCGATTCGGACTATATCGATAAGCGCTTACGCGAGCTCGGCCACGCACAGGATGGCCCCGAGGTCATCACACTGCGCGAACGCCAGGCCCTGCTGCATCGCCAGCACGAGCGCGTCGACGAGCTGTACGCGCAGAACGAGGCCGCGATGACGGTGCTGACCAACGCCGCGGTGGCACTGGCCGGCGCCCGGACCCGACGTGGCCAGGCCTCACTGGACGCTCAGACCGCAATCCGAGAGCTGGAGCTGCTGGCCGGTCGGGCCGGCGACTACGCCAGGGAACAAGCATGAAGACATCTTTGAACGTAGCGATTCGATCCATACGCGCACCCCTGGTGATGCTGCTGGGTGTGCTCGCCCTGAGCGGCTGTGACCTGCTCGATTTCGGTGGCGAGCTCAGCTACGAGGATGCCGAGAAGAAGCTGCAGTCCATGGTCGACGACATCGACTGGGAAGAGCGCTTCGTGCAGCAGCGCGCCAAGCTGTCACTGGACAAGACCACCAGCCTCACCGACACCCTGCCCGAGATCGGCCGCTTTCCGATCTCGGTGCAAGCGCCGCGTGGCGGTGCCGGCGTGGTCGTCGAGATCTTCGCCTCCACGGAGAAGTCCGGCAGTGACACTGACGGCTGGCTGAACGAGGTGGCCCAGGCCTTCAACCAGGCCAACGTGCGGCTCGACAATGGCGGCACGGCCCGGGTCACGGTGCGCAAGATCGCCTCCGGGACCGGTTACGAGTACATCGCATCGGGCAAGTACCGTCCACAAGGCTTCACCCCGTCGAACCATCTGTGGGGACAGATGGTCGAGGCACACGGCATCAAGATGGAGGTGATCGCCGATCGGCTGGTCGGCAACATCGCCGGCGTGGTCATGAAGTCCGACGCCGTCGAGCGAATGCGCAAGGACTATGGCGGCGCCGAGGTGCCGAATCTCATCGACGCGGTGGTCCAGGGCAACCTGGTGATGGGCTACACCAACCCCTTCGCCAGCAGCACGGGTCTGAATTTCCTCGTTACGGTACTCGCCAGGTTCAGCAACGACGAGCCGCAGCGAATGCTGGATCCAGACGTTGTGAGCGCCTTCGAGAGCTTCCAGCGTGGCGTGCCCTTCGTCGCCCTGACCACGCTGCAGATGCGCGACTCGGTGCAGAATGAAGGATCCCTGGACGCCTTCGTGATGGAGTACCAGACCTTCGTCAAGACCCCCGTGCTGCAAAGCGGTTACGACTTCATCCCGTTCGGTTTTCGCCATGACAATCCACTGTACGCGGTCGGCGAGCTGAAGCCCGAGGAGCTCGAGACCCTGCGTCGCTTCGCCGAGTTCTCCCGCCAGCCGCGCTTCGCCAGGCTGGCAAGGGACTACGGATTCGACCCGCAACTACAGCACCAATCCAGCTACAAGCTGCCGTCGGGACGGCTGCTGGTGCAGGCACAGAAGCTGTGGAAGGAGAAGAAGGATGCCGGCCGGCCGATCGCGGCGCTGTTCCTGGCCGACGTCAGCGGCTCCATGGGTGGCGGTCGCATCCGCGCCCTGAAGAAGGCCCTGCTCGACGGCAGCGAGTTCATCAGTCCCGGAAACTCGATCGGGCTCGCGACCTTCAGCGACCGGGTCCGGGTGCTGCTCCCCATCAAGCCGTTCAACCTGCCGCACAAGGCGGCCTTCCATGCCGCCGTGGGCTCGATGGACGCCGGCGGCAACACCGCCATGTACGACGGCATCGCCGTGGCGCTGAATCTATTGGCGCAGGAGAAGCGCAAGAACCCCGACGTCAAGCCGATCCTGTTCGTGCTGTCCGACGGCAAGACCAATCGCGGCCACGTCTACGAGGACATGGAACGGGTGGTCCGCGGTATCAATATCCCCGTCTACACGATAGGCTACGCAGCCAAGCTCGACGAGCTGCAGCGGGTGTCCGGGCTCGTCGAAGCGGCCAACATCAACGCCGACGAGGGCGAGATCTCCTACAAGATCGGCTCGATGCTGAACGCGCAGATGTGACCACGGC
>JAGRHX010000525.1 GCA_020444775.1 Gammaproteobacteria bacterium | reverse complement strand
GACGCGGCATTGTTCGAGTTCGACGCCCGGAGCGCTGCGCTCAGCCCTCCTCAGCTGATCGCATCTGTATCGACGCCATACCAAAACGATCTACATCGGCGATTGAAGACCATCAGCACCAACCCCCGGACCGCTGCCTTGGAGGTCTGGGAGGTCGATGCGCTCGTTGGCGAGCATTTTGCCCGCGTGGCCAATATCCTGATCGCGCAGTCGCGATACCCTCTGTCAGGGATCGCCGCGATCGGCTCTCACGGGCAGACCGTGTTCCACGCACCGCGGACGCGTCCGCCACTCAGCGTCCAGCTCGGCGATCCGAACATCATTGCCGAGCGAACCGGTTTGACGGTTGTCGCCGATCTGAGAAGACGTGACATCGCAGCCGGTGGGGAAGGCGCGCCGCTGGCGCCTCTGTTCCATCAGGCCTGGTTTGGCACAGAGCGTGAGAATCGATGCGTGCTCAATCTTGGTGGCATCGCAAACATCAGTCTGGTCACTCAGGGCAGCAACGCCCCGCCCTCGGGATTCGATACCGGGCCGGCAAACACCTTGATGGATCATTGGTCCCGTACGCACGGCCATGGCGATTTCGATCGGGCGGGCGAATGGGCAAGGTCCGGCAGCGTCGACGAGGAATTGCTGGCGCGCTTCCTGGCAGATCCGTATTTCTCGCAGTCAGGCCCGAAGAGCACGGGTCCGGAGTACTTCAGCCCCACCTGGCTCCACGCAATGCTGACCGGTGACGAGTCAGCGCAGGACGTGCAACGCACGCTGCTCGAACTGACTGCCCGTAGCATTGCTGACGCGGTGCGCGCACAAACGCTTGGCGTGGCTCGCCTGCTCGTAGCCGGTGGTGGCGTGCACAATCAATTCCTGATGGAACGTCTGACCGAGCTGCTGGCGCCCGTCGATATGCAGCGTACGGACGGATTTGGTCTGCCTTCGCGATGGCTTGAATGCGCCGGCATGGCCTGGCTGGCCATGCATGCCCTGAACGGCTGGTCATTGGACCTGAACGCGGTTACCGGTTCACGCGGCCCGCTGACGCTCGGTGGGATCTATCGCGGCAGACAAGTCTGAATCTCGGGTAGACCCGATTCCGACATGCGCCAGCAAGCGCGCTTCAGATCGAGAAGGAGGAGCCACACCCACAAGTCGTCTGGGCGTTCGGGTTGTTGATGACGAACCGGCTGCCCTGCAGATCCTCCCGGTAGTCGAGCTCGGCGCCCCCCAGATACTGCAGACTCAATGGATCGACTACGACCTTCATCCCGTCGCACTCGATGATCGAATCATCCTCGGCTGCCGCATCGAACTTGAACCCATACTGGAACCCCGAGCAACCGCCGCCCTCGATGTAGACCCGCAATGATGCGTCGGGCCTACCTTGCGCAAGCGCCAGCTCGTACGCCTTCCTCGCGGCGTGACTCGATATCTTGATGGATTCCTCGGCTTCGAATTGCAACATCGACTTGATTCTCCAGCGCGATCGTCAACCCGGTTTCGGCGTGCTCATGCCTGTCTTGAGAGCCGACAGCCTACACGCAATCGGCCATGTTCGCTTCGCAAGCCCCTCGAACGCCTTGTCATGGGCCGCGTACGGGCCACCCACCGCATCGCCGACACTCTCACAAACCTCGTCATGGTCAAAGAACGCACCGGGCCGAATCCACACCAGCCCGAAGCCACACCGGATCTTGCGACGAGCGCCCAACATCAGTTGTCCTCGCGCACGCCGAATCCGGCGTCGTGACCGAGCTGCAACGCGGGTTCGTACTCATCCACGCCATGCACGAGACTACCGTTGACCTCGGCTCCCATCGCCAACTGGATCACATTGTAGTAGACGTTGCCCGTGACCCGGGCCTTCGAAGCCAGCTCCACCTGGTCGCTGGCATGAACGTCACCCACGACCATGCCATTGAGAATCACGTTTGGTACCCGAATCTCCCCCTCGATGGTACCGTTGTCGCTCAGAGCCAACAGGGAGTTCGAGTTGTCCTCGGCCACGACATTGCCTCGGACGGTGCCCTCGACCACGAGCTCACCCGAAAAGCGAATGTCCCCGAGCAATTCGGTGTTCGGACCGATGATGGTGTCGACCTTCCTCGGCTTCAAGCGCTTCTGTCTTGCCACGATCTGGTATCTCCGCCCTAATCCATGACGCCGGACCAGGCATAGGTGTTCTCTAGCACCGTTGGCTTGGCACCGACCGTCTTGATTTGCACTGTAAGGTCCTGCGCGGTAAAGCCTTGTGGCAGGACGAGTCGTTGAGAAACACGTTGGAAGTGTCTCACTCGGAAAGAGACGCCATCGCGCCCACTGGGCGTGAGCTCGCTCATCGACAGGCGCCGGGGGACACCGGCAAGATTTCCAAGGATCTCTATGCTGACCTTGCCCTCGATGACCTTATCACTTCTCATTCCACGGGTTAACACGACGTTCAGGAGGTACTGCGAGTCAGACTCCTGACTGATCCGCACGCTTCCCAGCCGCAGCGATTTCGGCGCATCCTTGGTGACGATGCCCTTGTAGAAGGCCAGTTCCTCTCCAAGCTCCGCGACCCTGCTCTGCAAGTTCTTCAGATGCTCGTCGACGCGCGCATAGGCCTGCTCCTTGACCTGTGCACCCCGCTCGAGCACCGCCAGACGTTCCTTGAGAGCGGTATGACGCTCCTGGAGGTCTTCTCGCGAGGCACGCAGCCGTTCGGCCTGCTCCTCCCAGCCGGCCTTCTGCTCAACCAGCGACCGCGTGACCTGCTCGTGCCACACCCAGGCTCCGAAAGCGCTTGCCAGGAACACGATGACCACCGCCATGGTCATCGCCCAGGGTCTACGACGACGAACGACGAACGTCATATGATGGGAATCTGGCCGGAACCGAGGAACCGTCCCTCGTAACGGATCAGCCGTACGTGACCATCGCCGAACGTGTCCTTCGGATCACCGTCCTGGGAACAGGCCGCGGCGCGATAGCCGACATCGCAGGCCGACCAGAGCTCGGAATCAGCGTCTCGGTACGCAGCGAGACCTTTCAGGAGTGACCTTTCGGTCAAGCACGCCGTTGGTTTGAGCACAATTATTCTATAAAACTTAGCTTGTTACGACCGAGAGTAAAGTATTTACTTGCGGTTTCGAAGTCAACCAGTTGTTTGCTCACACAGGCGCGATATCAATCGCGGCGGGTACGCTGGCCCACCGCGACCGGGACCGAAGTGACCGGCATTCGTCGAGAGTGGCGCCAGTCAGTTCCAGACCAGAGTCCAGCCAGACAGCGTATCCACCACGGGCATCTTTCGAGGTTCGAGCGTGCTTCAACTCTGGATAAAGGCCTTCCACATCATCTTCGTGATCACATGGTTCGCGGGCCTTTTCTATCTACCACGACTGTTCGTATATCACGCCGTGTGCAACGACGAGACCGGCCACGAGCGCTTCCTGGTGATGGAGCGCAAGCTGTTCGCGATCATGAGCATCGGCGGGGCCGCCAGCCTGATCTTCGGAGCCTGGATGCTACATTGGTTCGCACCGGTCCTGTGGGGCCCGTTCAGCTGGTTGCATCTGAAGCTCTGCCTGGTATTCGCGCTGGTGCTCTATCACCTGCTCTGCTACCGCCATATGCTGAATTTCAGGCATCGCAGGAACGTGCGTGGGCACGTATATTTCCGACTCTTCAACGAAGTGCCTGCATTGCTGTTGATCGCGCTCGTCGTGCTGGTCGTGGTCAAACCCTTCTAGCCGGCCTGCTCTCGACGCCCCAAGGCACGCGAAAGAGGATGAGTAGAGGCCAGCGGTACGAGGCATCGTGAGCCTTGCCGCGCGCAGGCCCGCACAACGAATGAGGTGACCGTGATCAAGACCGTCCAATGTGTCGTGCTCGAGCGCGAAGCCGAGGCCCTGACCAGGGCGCCCTATCCGGGCGAACTCGGCGAACGCATCTTGCGAAACGTATCGGCGCAGGGCTGGGCCGAATGGTTGCGACGTCTGCAGACCATCATCAACGAGAATCAGTTGAACACCGCCGACCCGGACCACATGGCCTTGATCGAGAGGCACATGCTGGGATTCCTGTTCGACGAGGGTGACCTGGGCGACCTGCCCGCGGGATTTCGCGCCGCCGGTGCCAAGAAGTAGCCCGCACCAGCCGAAGTCACCGCGAGCGGTGGTGATCGACCTCGGAGAATCTGTCGGGTCAGCCAGCCAGGCGTGCCCCGGGCACGAGTTTCCAGGCAGGTGCAACAACCACCCGAATCGCCTCTCGGGCCTGCCGTAGCGCTTTTTCCACCGCGTCCGGTGATCCAGCGCGCGCGAATACGAAGCCGAGATAATCCCCGCCTTCTGGCAGCGGCGTCACTTCACGCCCCTCACGGGCGCTGATGGAGACGTCGGTTACATGCTCGATGCCGGAAGCCTCCAGCACGCCTTCGATGCGTCGCAGAACGCCGGCCTGCCGACCACACAGCATCAGTACTCCCACGCAGCCGTCGAAACGGGCGCGTGGCAGGGACAACCCCAGTGCATGCACAATCACCAGGTGCTCGAGGCTTACGCCGGTGCCGAACTCGAGCAGGCGAGCACATTCTCCGCCGATGGTTCGCGCTGCCACCTCGACGATCCACGGCCCCTCCTGATTGAGGCGGAGTTCCGCGTGGATGGGGCCATGCTCGATTCCATAGGCGGCACACGCCTTCGCCGTCATGTGGCTCAGTGACTCGACCTGGCGGGTATCCAACCGGGCCGGTGTTACATACAGGGATTCCTCGAAGAACGGTCCATCCAGCGGCTCCGGCTTCTCGAAGATCGTGAGCACCTCCAGACGTCCGGCATCGATGAGCCCCTCGACCGCGTACTCGGCGCCGGGGATGAAGGCTTCGAGCAGGACCCGGCTGCGCTCCGGGCCGGGAGGGGCGACGGCGATGATCGGGCGGATTCGAGCGCAAGCATGCTGCAGCGCATCCATGTCGTCGACGCGGATGACGCCGCGGCTCGCGGACAGCGCGAGCGGTTTGACCACACAGGGAAAGCTGACGCCCACGCACTGCGCTGGCAGGGGCGTATCCAGATCGAGGACACGGAACTCCGGGACGGCAACGCCCCTCTCGCGCAGCCGCGCTCGCGCCAGATCCTTACGTCTAGACAGAAGCGCAGCGTCGGGGGCGTTGGTCCGCAAGCCAAGAGCGCGCCCGGCCTTTGCCGCCAGCTCGACGGTTGCATCATCGGTCGCGATCACCGCGTCGAGCGGCTCCGCCAGATTCGATTCGACAATTGCCTGAATGGTCGCGCAACTGTCTGCCAGGTCCACGTGCAGACCGTTGGCGACGGCCTCGACCAGACTGTGCCGCCCTTGCGAGACGACCTTCGCTTCGACTCCCAGGCTCGCCGCGGCCTTCAAGTAAGGCGAGAGTCGATAGCTGAAGGGCGGCGCAACCAAGGCGATTCGCCTCGACGATGCTTCGGACACGCTCAGCCCCGCCGCGGCGATGGACGGATCAGGTGGAACGGCCCTACAGAATCAACCGCAACCACCCGCGGCACCGCAGCCACCGCAAACACCGCTGCCGCCGGTTGCCTGGAAGACGTTGTTGAAGACGAAGGTCGCTCCGGTTTCGCGAGTCTCGTAGTCGATCTCGACGCCGTTCAGAAACGCGTGCGCAACGGCGTCCACGTAGATGCTGTAGCCGTCGCCTTTCAAGACCTTGTCATACGGATTCCGCTCGCCGGTGTAGGTCATCCCGTAGGTCATGCCGGAGCACCCGCCACCAGCCACGTAGATACGTATGGCCTCGTACT
Organism: Gammaproteobacteria bacterium; assembly: GCA_020444775.1. The sequence goes on along the minus strand of JAGRHX010000525.1, from coordinate 207 downwards.
CGTCGTCCTCCACCTGGGCGAACAACGCGGCCAGCTGGTCACCGGCGGCTCGCGTGACCGTCAGCTCGGCATCGGAGATCTCGGTGTCGAAAGATGCCCCGCTCCACTGGCCGGCGGCCTGGGAAGCAGTATCGACGGTGTTGATGTTGACGCTCATGATCTTCGACCTCGAATCGAGCAATGGAAATCCAACAATGGGGAAATCCA
>JAGRHX010000524.1 GCA_020444775.1 Gammaproteobacteria bacterium | reverse complement strand
GGCAAGATCAACATCGACGACCTGATCACGCACAAGCTGCCGCTGGAGCGGATCAACGAGGCCTTCGACCTGATGCATGCCGGCAAGTCGATCCGCAGCGTGGTCGAGTTCTGAGCCGGCCATGTGAGCGTGCCGCCCGTGCGCAATGGCCGGCGGCGCTGCTCAGCCGCGCGACGGGTGGGCCCGATCGGATTGCTGTGGGGCTATGGCAAGGGCCGGGTCCTCAGCCTCTCCGCGAGCGATGTCCTCGGGCAGGGGCGCGCCCTGGAAGAGTGCGATCCGGGTCCACAGGTCTGATTTGGGGTCGAAACGGGTTGCGCCGAAGAAGGCCAGCTTGCAGCGTAGCAGGTCGATGGGTCGGGTATCGGCGGCAATCAGGTTGTCGCGTATCTCGGCATAGGGGTGGTCGTCGACCAGCTGTAGCCGGTGCACGATAGCCCGTGCCCAGGGATGCGCGAGCAGGAAGCCGGGCAGCGTAGGCGTCGGTGTGCGCCGTTGGCAGGCCAGCACGGCAAGTCGCAGTCGCTGCAGATCGCGGGCGATGGCGAGCGGTATCTCGAGCTCGGCGCCCGGCTCCCGATAGCGGTTGCCCAGACGCGGCTCCGCCTTCTCCTCGCTGACATACCAGAAGCGTTGGCTCTGCGCGGGATCCTCGAAATCAATTGCCAGCGCCCACGCCTGATCGTGCTGGATGGCGTCGAGCACCCGGCTCAGCGTCCAGCTGGGATCGAGCGGCGGCGACTCGGGGGCGCTCATCTGCGCGGCCAGATCGTCGACCCGGGGCCCGGCGCATTCGATCAACAGCGCGACCAGCAGCTCCTGACATTCCAGGCTGAGCCGGGCCTGCTCGGACCAGCGCCAGAGCGCATCGAAGGGCCGCCGCAGACCGTCGAGCGGCCGGGTCAGCAGATGCTGGCGCAGCCGCGCCAGTTCCTCGCGCAGGACCGCCAGGCGCTGTGCTTGACGTCGGTCCTCGACCTGCCACTCCTCGACATGGGCGCGGGCGTGCTCGACCAACGCATGCAGGGCTTGGAGTGTCTCGCCTGGCGGCCACCGCCAGGCCCTGACCCGGGCCAGCGCCCGCTCGCGGGCCAGGAACCAACGATGCAGCAGCCGCGGATGATTGACCAGGAACGGCGCCATGCCGAGGCCGGTCGCATTGCCGATGCCCAGATAGCGCTTCAGCCCTGCGTCCAGGCGGGTCGCCTCGGCCGGCGCGCGCTGTCGGGCCAGATGCTCGGCCAGATCGATGCTGAAGCAGCGTATCAGATAGACCGTCAGCATCTCCGCGGCGAACGGCGGCGCTAGTCCTGGACGCGTGTCGAAGTCGCCGCGGTCGGCGATACCGAACTTGCCGTTGCCGTACACCGCGGTGGTTCGCATCAGGTAGCCGATACGTTTGACCAGCGCCAGCCGCGGCTGGCGGCCGCACGCGAGTCGATCGACCACGTGCTCGAACAGCCGCACGCTGCGGTTGGCCCGGGCCAGCACCAGCTCGCTGGCTTGGTAGCGACCCGCTTCTTGTCTGGGGACGTCGTGACGCAGACGCTCGATCGTCGCTTCATCGGGGTCGCCATCGAAGAGCGTGAAGGTGGCATCCCAGGCGTTGGCGATGACCCGATCGGTGCGCTGCCGGGGGTCCAGGCACTGCGAGAAGGCTACCAAGGTGTAGCGTTGCTCGGGTGTGTCCACATGCCAGAGCTGGTGCCCGTGGCCGTTCGCGTCGAGCACGCTCTGACCTCGGGTGATCCGCCATCGATGTCGGATCATGTGCCTGAGCAGCACGCGCGCGAAGCTGAGCCGGTTCGGGAAGGCCGCGCCCATACGGGCCAGACGCATCACCTGGGCCGGGGCGCGCAGCGGCACCTCGTCGCTGTGTTCGCTTCGGCCGCCACCGTGCCGGGTCGCTGCGCCGTATGGGTTTGCGTGCATGCAGCGATTCAGGGCCGTTCAGGGGGCGGATCTCACCACGGCTGATCGCCGTCTGGAGGTGCTGTTCGGCACGCCGGTCTCAGGAAAGCTCACCCTCGGCACGCAGCCGGTCCAGGGCGCGGTGCATCGCCTCGCAGGTACGCTCGATGTCCAGGTCCTCGTGCGCCGATGAGACGATCCCTCCGGGCTTGCCGGAGATATCCACGCCCTCGACCAGCAAGGCGAGGCGGAGCTTCTCGCTGACCTGGGCCTTGGCCGAGCGCTTGATGGCGGCCATGCCAAAGCCGAGCGGATCGGCATTCAGCGGATCCAGATCGGCGCCGTCCGGATTGGTGAAGATGTGGAAGCCGCTGTGCTCGCCGTAACAGGTCCACGGCACCTGGAGCCGCGAGAAGAGCTGGTTCAGGCCGCCGCGCAAGCGCTCGGTCTGGGCGCTGGCCCGCTCACAGGCATGCTCGCGAACCAGCACGTCGAGCGCCGCGATACCGGCGGCCGCGCACATTGGATTGGCGTTGTAGGTGCCCTGGTGACCGATCTTCTCGAAGCCCTTCGCGGCGCTGACCTCGAAATCCAACAGATCGAGGATGTCCTTGCGACCGGTGACACAGCCACCGGGCAGTCCACCGGCCAGGATCTTGGCGAAGGTCGCGAGGTCCGGCTGGATGTCGTAATAGGCCTGGGCGCCACCCGGCGATACGCGGAAACCGGTCACCACCTCATCGAATATCAGGACGATTCCGCGCTCGGCGGTGACCGCGCGCAGGGTCTCACGCATCTGCGGCGGCAACGGTAGCTGACCGAAGCTGCCGCCGGTGGGCTCGAGAATCACCGCGGCGATGTCGTCGCGGCTGCGCAGCAGCGACGCCACCGCGTCGGGTTGCGACGGATCGGCGAGCAGGATGCCCTCTGCAATACCCGGGAGCACGCCGGGGCTCGGGCTGCCGTCGAGGTGACTGTCGACACCGAAGGCGACGTGGTCCTGCCAGCCATGGAAATGGCCCATGAAGCGCACCACCTTGTCGCGCCCGGTGAAAGCGCGGGCCAGGCGTAGTGCCATCAGGTTGGCCTCGGTCCCGGAAGAGGTGAATCGGACCCGTTCGGCGCACGGCACCAGGGATTTGACCCGGGTCGCCCAGGCCATCTCCAGATCGTGACAGGCACCGAAGTGGGTGCCGCGATCCAGCTGGGTGTGTACCGCTTCGAGCATCTCCGGGTGGCCGTGGCCGAGGATCAACGCGCCATGGCCACCGTAATAATCGATGTAATCGTTGCCGTCGACGTCCCATTTGTGCGCGCCACGCGCCCGCTCCACATAGATCGGGTACGGCCGGGTGCGCCTGGAGTCGTGCACGATGCCGCTTGGGAAGAGCTCGTGGGCGGCGCGCGCCCGCTCCGCCGATCCGGGTGTCTTCTGCCGGTAGGCGGCCTCTATGGTGGAGTTGCCGAACACCTGGGTGGCGTCCCCTGAGGCCGGGCTGGGGCTGGACACGGCGCTCTCGTGGGCGCTGTCGTTCAAGGGCTGGGACATGGCTGACTCCCTGGGCTGATGAGCGGGGGCTGATGAGCTGGCGGCTGCGGCGGGTACGGCAATCGGACCAGCACGGTCGGTCCGAGGCGCTGCCCGGCGCGGCACCCGAAGCCGCATAAACTATGCGATCTGGAGTGATATGAACATGGTGGACCGGGCGGACCGAACCAACCGGTAGCCGCGCCGCGCCTGCTAGAATCCACGCATGCCGTCGAATCACAACCCCGGGTCCGCGGCCACGTCGCCGCCGGATGGATACTCGATGCCGCGCATCCTGGCGCTGCTGGTCTGCGGTCTGTTCTCCACCCTGACTGCGGTAGGGGCATGGTCACTGGACGCCGCCGGTCTTGCGATCCTGATGAACCGGCAGGATCCGCTCAGCGTGAGCATCGCTCGGCACTACCAGCAGGTTCGCGGCGTGCCCGACGACGCGCTGATAGCGCTGGATCTGGAGCCGGATCGGGCGGTGCTCGACGAGACCCGCTTCGCCAGGCTGAAGGCGCGTATCGATGCCCTCACGCCGAAACGGGTACAGGCCTATGCGGTCGCCTGGACCGAGCCCTACCGGGTCGGCTGCATGTCGCTGACCAGCGCCCTGGCCTTCGGCTTCGATCCGGCGTATTGCTCGCGACCGTGCAACCCGACCCGCGCCAGCACCTATTTCGACAGCGACACGCGTACCCCGTACCGGACCCTGGGCATCCGGCCGAGCATGATGCTGGCCGGCCGCGACGAGGCGCAGTTGAAGGCGCTGATCGCGCGTGGCCTGAGCGCGGACCGCAGCCAGCCGCGGGGCAGCGCCTATCTGCTCATGACCAGCGATGAACGGCGCAGCGTGCGTCAGCGTTTCTTCCCCCGGGTGCTGGCCCTGGCCCACGAGCAGCTTCGGGTGCGCATACTCAAGGCCGATCGGATCCTCGGCAAGCGCGACGTGATGATGTATTTCACCGGTCTGACGCATGTCGAGGGCCTGGATTCGCTGGGCTTCCTGCCCGGCGCAGTGGCCGATCATCTGACCTCCAGCGGCGGGGTGCTGGCCGGTAGCCGGCAGATGTCGGTGCTGGCCTGGCTGGAGGCCGGCGCCACCGGCAGCTACGGCACGGTGGTCGAGCCCTGCGCCTACACCCAGAAGTTCCCACGTCCGGATGTGCTGGTGCGTCACTATCTGGCGGGAGAGACGTTGCTGGAAGCCTACTGGAAGAGCGTCGAATGGCCGGGCGAGGGCGTGTTCGTCGGCGAGCCCCTGGCCAGTCCGTGGGCTCACTGAGCGTCTCCGGGTCGGGCAGGTCCAGCGGCATCCTGTGCGCCCTGTCACGGTTCCGGGCACTGCTCGAAATCCGTGCTTCCCGCGGCCGTTGCAGGCTGCCTCGGCCTACGAACAAAAATCACTGACATTTCTTCACGGGCTCTGCGACGATTCATCTTTGCAACATGTCTGAATCAACCGATGAGCATAATGGCGGCGTGCCTTCGAACGCGTGGGGCGCCGCCGTCCGGCTCGCTCGGGTTGCCTCCCGTGCGTGGCGGCGACCTGCCAGCGGCGCGTTCGCCGGACCAGCCCGGCGGTCGCCGGTACGACGCTCGAAGCAGACCGTGACCAGAGCACCATGCATGCACCCGAACCGCAATCGATCGAGTTCAGGACACTGCCGCCCGCAGGCGGGCGTCCGCAGATGACCGACCAGCTGTTCTTTCAGCGCCCCCAGCGCATCGGCGCCTATCTGGAGTGTCCACCGGCCGTGATCGAGAGTGCCGCGGCTCGCCAGCACGAGGCGACCCCCGGTTGCGCACGTGGCCGGCTGGGGGAGCAGATGTTGCGCGAAGGGCTGATCACCGAGGCCCAGCGCTCGCTCGCCGTGCGCCTGCAGCGTCGCGACCGACTGCGACGCTGCGTGATGTTCGAGGCGCTGAACGAGGCAGACCTGGAGCGTCTGGCCGGCAGCTTCGAGGAGGTCACGGTGGAGCCGGGCACGGTGCTGCTGAGCCAGGATGGCGCGCAGCACTCCTTGTATGTGGTCGGCTCCGGTCGCCTGGAGGTATACCGGGTCGACGAGAGCGGTGAGGAGACCACCCTGGCAACGGTCTCGGACGGCGAGCCGGTCGGTGAGATGGGGCTGGTCACCGGTGGTCTGCACAGTGCCTCGGTGCGGGCCCTGGAGCGCACTCAGCTGCTGCGCGCCAGCTACGCTCAGCTGTCCAGCGTGCTGGAGACCAGTCCGGGGCTGGTCAAGGCCTTCTGGTCGGTGGTCACGCAGCGGCTGCAGGAAACCAGCAAGCGTTACGAGCAGGACCATGCCCGGCGCAAGCTGGCGGAACGCTCGCTCAAGCATCTTCGCGAGTTCCTGGATCTGTCCGACACCAAGGCCGTGGGCGCCGGCATCGACGGCCTCATCGAACGCCTCGTGCATACCGCCAGCACCCTGATGGAGGCCGATCGCGCCTCACTGTTCCTGCTCGACGAGCACACCGGCGAGCTCTGGTCGAAGGTGGCCGAAGGCGCCGGTACCCGCGAGATACGGATTCCGGCCGGGGTCGGCATCGCCGGCTGGGTCGCCCAGCACGCCGAGCTGCAGAACATCCCGGACGCGTACGCCGACGAGCGCTTCAGTCAGGCGGTGGACATCGCCACCGGCTATAGGACCCGGAGCATCCTGTGCGGGCCGGTATGGAGCCTCAATGGTGAGGTCCTTGGGGTGGTGCAGGTCATCAACAAGCTCACCGGCCGACCCTTCGATGTCGAGGACGAGCGGCTGTTCCTGGCGTTTGCCAACCAGGCGGCAATCGCGGTCGAGAACTTCAATCTCTACAACCGCATGGTCGGCAGCCACGAGCGTATGAGCATCCTGCTCGACATCGCTCGGACCTTGAGCGAGACGCTGGACCTGTCGACCCTGATCCCGCGCATCGTCACCAAGCTGCCGGCGGCGCTGAAGTGCGATCGTGGCTCGTTCTTCGTGATCGACGAGGAGAAGGGCGAGCTGTGGTCGATGATCGCTCAGGGCACCGACCTCAAGGAGATACGTTTTCCGCTGGGTGTGGGGCTGGCCGGGGTGGCGGCAGCCAGTGGCAAGACCTTGAACATAAAGGACGTCTACAACGACGAGCGCTTCAACCCGGAGTTCGATCGCAAGACCGGCTACCGCACGCGCAGCGTGCTCTGCGTGCCGGTGCGCGACCGCGGTGGCCGGGTGACCGGCGTGATGCAGGCGATCAACAAGGACACCGGCGTGTTCGACCAGCAGGACGTGGACCTGGCCGAGGCGATCTGCAGTCAGATCGGGGTCGCCGTGGACAACGCCAGGCTGCATGCCAGCGTGGTCGAGATAAAGAATTATCTTGAGAGCGTCCAGCAGAGCATCAGCAACGGCATCATCACCTTCGACCGCGAGGCGGTGCTGGTCACGGCCAACGTTGCCGCGCAACGAATGCTGGGCCTGTCCGACGATCGCCTCGTGGGACGCCCGCAGGCGGAGGTGTTCGGCGCCAACAGCGTGCTCAGCGATCTGGTGGACTCGGTCTACCAGACGGGCGAGAGTGCCATCCAGTTCGAGCTGCAGGTGCCCGAGCTCGCCTCCGGTGAGGGTATCGTCAATGCCAACGCGCTGCCCCTGCAGGACACCGAGTCGCGCTTTCAGGGCGTGGTGCTGGTGGTGGAGGACGTCACCCAGGAGAAGCGGGTCAAGAGCACCCTGACCCGTTACATGGCCAAGGACATCGTCGAGCGGATGCTCGAGGACCCGCGTCAGCAGGCCCTGGGCGGCATCCGCAGCCGGGCCACGGTGCTGTTCAGCGACATCCGTGGCTTCACCACGATCGCCGAGCAGCTCAGCGCCGAGGAGGTCATGGACTTCCTCAACGAATACTTCACCTTGATGGTCGACGAGGTGTTCCAGGAGCGGGGGGTGCTCGACAAGTTCATCGGCGACGCGCTGATGGCGGTGTTTGGCGTGCCCTACGCGCAGGACGACGACGCGGTGCGCGCGGTGCGTGCCTCACTGGGCATGTGTCGGGCCCTGGACGCGTTCAACCTGCGCCGCGTCCGCTCTGGCATGGCGCCGATTCGGATCGGCATCGGCATCAACACCGATGACGTGATCTCCGGCAACATGGGCTCGCACAAGCGCATGGACTACACCGTCATCGGCGACGGTGTGAATCTGGCGTCGCGTATCGAGGGGCTGAACAAGATCTACGGCACGACCCTGCTGATCAGCCAGAGCACCCGGCAGTTGCTCGGCGACCATTTCCGGACCCGGGCCGTGGACCGGGTGGTGGCCAAGGGTAAGCAGCGACCGGTGGAGATCCACGAGGTGCTGGGGCTTGCCGATCATCCGCTGAGCGAGGCGCAGCAGCGCTTCGAGACCGGCTATGGCTTGTATCAGCGAGGCTTCTTCGACCAGGCGCTTGCCGAGTTCGAGGCCGGCGCGGACGACGACGGGCCGTGCCGGACCTATATCCAACGCTGCGAGGCCTTCATCCGCTCGCCGCCGGCCGATTGGGATGGAGTCTGGTTCGCGCAGAGCAAATGAACGCGGCCGAAGCGGCCGGCCGCCGACTGTCACGGCCCGTCGCCGACACCCCGCACCCGCGATCACGTCCAGCGCGGCCAGCCTTCGAGCGCGATCGCTCACTCAGCGTCGCGGCGCGTCGTCGAAACGGTGCTCGCCAATTGCGGTCTCCCAGTTGCGGCCGTCGAACACCCTGATCTCGGGTTGCTCGGCGTCCAGATCGTAGTCATCCAAGGTGTTGACGTTGACGACGAACAGATGCGGCGCGGCGCGTGGATTGCCAAAGGTATGGATGCCACAGGTCGGGCAGAAATAGTGCCGGGCGATCATCTGGTTGAACTGGTACAGCTGCATGTGCTCTTCACCTTGCAGGATGCGCAGGCGCTGTGGGTCGGCACGCGCCAGCAGCGCACCCTTCTTGCGACAGATCGAGCAGGTGCAACGGGTGACCCGGTGCAGGTCCAGCTCGACCTCATAGCGAATTGCGCCGCAATGGCAGCTGCCGTGATAGGTGTGCATCGTTGCTCTCTCCTGCTCAGGTACCGTTCTGCGCGCATCGTGCCCGTGTGCCCGGCGCTCTGACAAGCAGGATCCGCGGCCCCGGCCGGGGCCGCGTAGGGCGCAGCGATTCGCGCAGGTGCTGCTAAATACCCCGAGGTGTCCGCCGACAAAGCAAGCAGGTCATCCCCAGTCAGTCAGGAGCAAGCCGTATGAGCCAGTCGGCGCTTGCCGGTTCCGCGGTGCAGGTCAGCAGCGATCCCGCGGTCGACCCGGCGGTGGAGCTGCAACGGGTCCTGAGCTCGATACTCGAGCGCATTCACGCCGCGGAGAGCTTCAGCGACGTGTTGCCGGCGATCGAGCCGGACATGCTCCAGATCCTCAACGCCGAACGGATGACGGTCTACCAGCGCAACCGTCGTGACTCCAACCTCGTGTCGAGGTTCAAGAGCGGCGATGATCTCAAGACCATTCATGTGCCGTTGTCGAGCAGCTCGATTGCCGGCTACGTCGCGCTCAGCCAGCAGGAGCTGAACATCGCCGATGCGCACGACGCCAACGAGCTGAAGCGCATCCATCCGGAGCTGCGCTTTGACAGCAGCTTCGATCTGCGCACCGGTTTTCGTACCCGGTCGATGATCGTGGTGCCGATCAAGCACAAGGACGTGTTGCTGGGCGTGCTGCAGATCCTCAACTGCAGGACCCGCCCGACCTTCTCGTCTGGCGATCTCAAGCGTGCCGTGAAGATGGCGGCGCTCATCGGCCAGAAGTTCCGCTATGAGCTGCGCAGCACCAACGCACCTTACGAGTATCTGGTGATGCGCAAGCGCATCAGCGAGGCGGAGCTCGAGCAGCTCGAGGCTCGGGCCAGGACCGAGAACAGCAACGTGCCGCGCTTGCTGATGGCCGAGGCGAATCTGAGCGCTGCCGAGATCGGCGAATCCCTGGCACGCTACCATCAGGTGCCGTACATGGGTTTCGATGCGGCCCGCGAGCTACCCCGGCATCTGATCCCGGGTATCAAGGACATCTTCCTCAAACGTCAGCTCTGGGTGCCGGTGGAGGGTGACCGCAGCGAGGTGACGATCCTCATCGACGACCCGTCCGACCGCGAGCGCATCCAGGAGATGCAATCGCTGGTGCGCGCGGACAGCTACGTGCTCAAGGTCGGGCTGCCCGATGACATCCTGCGTTATCTGGGCGAGGACCTGGGCTATGGCGAGGAGCGCATCGACCTGTCCGGTCTGGTCGACGAGCTCGCCGTGGACGACGACCAGGGCGCTCTGGACGGCTACGACGAGGGGCCCAGCGAGGATGAGGCCACCGTGGTGCGGCTGGTCAATCAGCTCATCGTCGAGGCCTACCGGCAGGGCGCTTCGGATATTCACATCGAGCCCAACAAGGGTCGCCAGCCGGCCGACGTGCGGTATCGGGTCGATGGTGTCTGCAGGACCGCACTGACCATCCCAGCCACCCACATTCGCGCGGTGGTGGCACGGATCAAGGTGATGTCGGGGCTGGACATCTCCGAGCGACGCAAGCCGCAGGACGGCAAGTGCATGGTCCGCTATCAGCGCCGCCCGGTGGAGCTGCGGGTTGCCACCCTGCCGACCGTGCACGGTGAGAGCGCGGTGCTGCGGATCCTCGCCGCCAGCAAGCCGCTGCCGCTGTCGGCGATGAACTTCTCGGCGCGCAATCAGCAGGCCATCGAGGAGCTCGCCATGCATCCCCACGGCATCCTGCTCGTGGTCGGGCCGACCGGTTCGGGCAAGACCACCACGCTGCACTCCATTCTCGGTCACATCAATCAGCCCGATCGCAAGATCTGGACCGCGGAGGACCCGGTCGAGATCACCCAGCCCGGGCTGCAGCAGGTGCAGGTGCAGCCGAAGATCGGCTTCACCTTCGCCCAGGCCTTGCGTGCATTCCTGCGTGCCGATCCGGACGTCATCATGATCGGTGAGATGCGTGACCACGAGACCGCGCACGCTGGCGTCGAAGCCTCGCTGACCGGCCACCTGGTGCTGTCCACGCTGCACACCA
>JAGRHX010000523.1 GCA_020444775.1 Gammaproteobacteria bacterium | reverse complement strand
CCGACCAGCAGCACGGCGAACTCGTCGCCACCGATGCGGGCCACGGTGTCCTGACCACGCACGCAGGCGTTCAGCCGATTGGCCACCGCAAGCAACAGGCGATCGCCGGATTCGTGCCCCAGGGAGTCGTTGATGCGTTTGAACTGATCGAGATCCAGGTAGAGCAGGGCCACTGACTGGTGGCTGCGTAAAGCGGTCTTGATGGCCTGTTGCAGACGGTCCCGGATCAGACGACGGTTGCTCAGACCGGTGAGCGGATCGAAGAAGGCCAGCCGCTCCATCTCGGCCTGGGTGGCTTCGAGGCTGCGCACGCTCTCACGCAGACCGGCCTGCAGGCGCACGTTCTCCAACGCCAGCACCAGCTGCTTGGTGAACACCACCAGCACCTCGAGATCGTGGCGGTTGAAGAAGTGTCTGATCTGGCCGCGCCTGTCGATCTGGATGAGACCGATCAAGCGTTCGCCATCCCACATGGGCACGCACATGCCGGCCCGTACACCGGAGGCCTTCAAGCTGTCCGAGAGATCGAAGCCGGTCTCGTTGATGGTGAAGGTGAGGGCTTCGCGTTGACTGAGCACCCGGTCGCGTACGGTTCGTGACAGCGGCTGCGCCTGGGTCTCGCCGATCCGGTCACACGCGTAGAGCGGCGCGAAGGTCTGTCCGCCGGGTCTGCAAACGAAGATCGACACATGGTCGACGCTGCGGAACAGGCCGAACACCGATTGTGAGAAGTTGGCCAGCAGGGTGCGCTCGTCGTCACGGGTATTGATGCCGGCGGCGTGCTGATGCAGCGCCAGCAGGGCGTCCCGGTCGAAGCCCGAGTAAAGCTCTTCGACCATGCCGGTAACCGACACGTCGAGGCTGGTGCCGACCTCGACCAGACCGTCGTCGGTGGTCAGGTCGCACTCACTGTCGATGACGGTATCGAGGCTGGCGGCGTCGAGCGCGGCCATCGGCTGCAGGCTGAGCGTCGGTGGGCTGGACGAGATGGCCGGCCAGGCCCGCTCCACGGCCGCGGGTGGCGGGGCCAACAGCGATGCGCGTGCGTCGAGGTGCACCACCAGATGCACCGCCTGGCGGTCGTCGCCGAACAACAGCTCGTCGCCGTCGCGCAGCGCGGTTCGGTAGCCCGAGTCGGCGTCCAGGGTGGTGAGCCGGCCGTGCCGGCGCAGCAGGGTCGGATTGGTGGTGGCTCGGCCCTGGAAGACCACTTCACCGGATCGCACGCGAATTTCACCCTGACGGGCCGAAACGTAGGGTTGGGCGACCACCATGTCGTTGTTCGGGTCGCGGCCGATCCTGACCGCAGGCTGATCGAACGCGCGCGCCTCGGTCGGGATACCGTGTTCGACCAGCTCGATACGGATCATCCGCTTCCATCCATCGCCACGGCAGTAGGTCTCGTCAAGTCTACGCGGGTCCCGCGGCATGCGGTGGGCATGCGCTGGGGGTCGTCAACCTACCGAGTCTATACCGGTGGAATGGGCAAAAAGGGCGTAATACGTCGCAAATGGCGAATCTGGTGCGTATTGGCGCTGATCAAACCCGGGCGGCGATGCTCCACTCAGATGGCAAGATAGCGATGGCGCAGGGCCTCGTCTTCCAACACCGTCTGGGCGCTGCCTTCGAAGACCACCTGGCCCATGTCCAGGATCACCGCCCGGTCGGCCAGCTTGAGGGCCGCGATGGCGTTCTGCTCGACGATGATGGTGGTGATTCCCAGGGCCTTGACCTCGATGAGGATCTTCTCGATCTCGCGGACGATGGTCGGGGCCAGGCCCTCGTACGGCTCGTCCAGCAGCAACAGCTTGATATCGCGGGCCAGCGCCCGGGCCACCGCCAGCATCTGTTGCTCGCCACCGGACAGCGTGGTGCCTTCCTGCTTGCGGCG
>JAGRHX010000522.1 GCA_020444775.1 Gammaproteobacteria bacterium | reverse complement strand
CGCCGGCGCCGGACGCGGTGGTGCGTGACGTGGGTTCTGCTCGAGACCTCTCGTTGCGGATTCCGGTCGACGCCGACGACGAGCTGGTCGAGGCCCTGCTGCTCGAGCTACCGCAGCATGCCGCTTCGCTCTCCGAATGCATTCAACGTATCGCCGACTCGGGCCCGACTCCAGCCCTGCTACGCCACGCGCAACGCATCGCGCATACCGTCAAGGGAGCCGCCAACACCGTCGGGGTGGAGGGGATCGCGAGCCTGACCCATGTGCTGGAGGAGGGCCTTCAGCGCTTCACGCGTGAGGGTCGATTGCCAGGACCAGGGGCCCGGCAGACGTTGCTCGATGCGGTCGATTGTCTGGAGTCCATGATCGAGGCCTTGCAGCTCGGCGCCAGTGGCAGCTTTGATGCGAGCGCGGTGTTCCGGGCACTGCAGGGCATGGATGCGGCGGATGTGCAGTCGTCGCAACCCGAGGCCAACGACCGCGGCGAACAGCCACCCCCAGGCACTGGAGTGTTGCCGGGGCCCCCGGGCTCCCCCAGACCCGGGTTGTCGGCTGGCGTATCGCCTCCACCGCTGGGCGGGCCCGAGTCGACCGACCCGTACGGTCCGTTGCAGGGCACCTCGCCGACCGCTGCCGGTGAGCGTCTGGTGCGGATCCCCGCGCGGATCCTGGACGAGCTGCTGCGCATGCTCGGCGAGACCCTGATCCTCGGTGGTCAGCTACGTGAGTCCTTGCAGTCCACCGCGCGTCAGGCCAACTCGCTGCAGGACAGCTACCGGCTGATGCGGGCTCATGCCGACGAGTTCGAACGGCTGCTGGACCTGGAAGCCGCGAAACGCACGGTCCATGCTCCCGGCGACGAGCAGTTCGATCCCTTGGAGCTGGAACGCTATAGCGAGCTGTACAGCTGTGGCCGGCGTCTGTTGGAGGCCGCGGTGGATACCCAGGCTCTGGATGTGGACGTGGACCGGGACATCGCCCGGCTCGAGGACAGGTTGCACGAGCAGGGTCGAGTCCAGCGCCAGGCGCAGCGCACGCTGCTGGCGGTGCGTATGGTCGATGCGCGGAGCATCTCCGCGCGACTACGGCGCGCCGTGCGTCAGGCCTGTAGGGTCGCCGGCAAGCAGGTAGAGCTCAAGGTGACCGGTGAAGCCACCCGCCTGGACAGCGACGTGCTGGACGCGCTGATCGACCCCCTGATGCACCTGATACGTAACGCGGTCGACCACGGTATAGAGACCGCGAGCCAGCGTAGCCTCGCCGGCAAGCCGGCCAGTGGCAGCATCAGCGTGGCCTTCAGGACCGAAGGCAGTGACGCGGTCGTGAGCTGTACAGACGATGGTGCCGGTTTCGATCTGGTCGGCTTACGATCGGCGGCGACCCGGCTGGGTCTGGCGGAGTCCGGCCAGGACCTTGACAGCGACGGCATCATGCGTCTCGCACTGCTGCCCAGCGTGACCACGCGTGACAATGTCACGGAGCTCTCCGGGCGGGGAACGGGCCTGGACGTGGTGCAGACCAGTGTCCGTGCCATTGGTGGCAGCGTCTCGCTGAGCTCGGAGCCGGGCCTCGGTGCCTGCGTGGAGCTGCGTGTGCCCCTGACCCGGCTGGTTGCGCACGGTCTGGACACGAAGATATCGGGTCAACGCTTCGTCGTTGCCGACAGGGGTGTTCAGCAGGTCGTGCCACCCGTGCAGGCCGACTACGAGCACGCTGAATCGGGTCGCGTGCTGGTGCTTGCTGATGCACGGGTGCCGTGCAGCGATCTGGAAACCTTGCTCGGTCTGCCTACGGCGGCCTTCGATCCGACGCGTCGCTATCACCTGGTGGTGGAAGAGGGCGGCCAGCTGCATGCCCTGGGTATGGATGAGGTGATGGGCGCGCAGGAGGTGATCTTCAAGAGCATGGGGCGCTTCGTGCCACGCCTGCCGGGTATCGCCGGTGTGACCATCATGGGCAACGGCGAGGTCACCCCGATTCTCGATCTGCCCGGCTTGCTCCAGGCCAGGCGCGAGTCGATGGCGGTCAGCTCCAGCGCTTCGCAACCGGGATCTCAGATCGCTGCCAGCGCGCCGCGGTCCAAGGCGTTGGTCGCCGACGACTCGCTGAGCGCGCGCCGTGCGTTGTGTCAGCTGCTGGCCGACGCCGGCTTCGAAGTGCTCCAGGCCAGAGATGGTATGGAGGCGGTACAGCTCATCGAGCAGCACAGTCCGACGCTGCTGCTGCTCGATCTGGAGATGCCGCGCATGAACGGTATTGAAGTGGTCCGTCACGTGCGCGCCGACCCACGTTCTTGCCGGATCCCGATCGTGATCGTCACCTCTCGTGCCACCGACAAGCACCGTCGTGTGGCCGAGCAGTGTGGCGCCGATGCCTTCTTTACCAAGCCGTTCATGGAGGACGAGCTGCTGGACGTGGTCGTCGACCTCGTGCGAGCCGAGGTGGGGTAGGCGGATGGCGGTGCAGAAGCGAGTCCTGCTCATCACCCCGGGGGATGAACGTCTCGCGCCGTTGTTGAGCTGTCTGCAGGCAACCTGTGCTGGAGCGCGCGTGCAGCGTCACGACCCCAGTCGTGGCATGCCGGGCAGCCGCTTTCCCTGGTCGAGCTATGATCTGCTGGTGCTCGAGCACGAGCGTTGGCCGAACCGGCAGAGCAGCCTCGAGTGGTTCACCTGGGCCATCAAGGACCTGAATCTGCCGCCCACCATCGTCCTCGCGGAGCGCGGCAGCGAGGAGCTGGCCGTGGCCTACATGAAGCTCGGCGCGGTCGACTACATCAACCGAAAGGTCTTGACGCAAAAGCGCTTTGGCCGCGGCGTGGCGGATGCGATGGTGCGTCGGCGCGCGCCTGAGGACGGTGGTGCCACGGGCGATTATTTCGACGCCGAGGATCTGTCCGAGTCGCCGACCGTGATCAACGCCGAGGCGTTGGGACAGGACATCGAGCAATCGATGGCTCGCTCCCGCTTCGATATACCCGGGTACCGCATCACCCGTACCCTGGGGGCCGGCGGTATGGCCAGCGTCATGCTGGGGCGCCGCGCCGATGACGATCTGGAGGTCGCGCTGAAGATCATCCCGCTCGGCGACGGTGAATTCCAGGCGGATATCCTGCGAGCCTTCATGCGCGAGTACAACGCATTGTCGCGTCTGGTCCATCCCAATGTCGTGCACATACACGAACGGGCGTTCTCCAGCGATTTCGCCTATATTGCCATGGAGTACCTGTCCGGTGGGGACCTGCGTCAGCGGGTATCCGGTGGGATAGCGCCGGACCGGGCCAAGCAATATCTGGTGCAGATCCTGCGTGGGCTGGGCGCGGCCCACGGTCTGAGCCTGGTGCACGGCGACCTCAAGCCCACCAACATCCTGTTTCGAGCCGATGGGACCCTGGCACTGATCGATTTCGGGGTGGCCAAGCAGCTTGGCCAGGGCAGCGCGCCGCGCCGGCCCGGTACGGCCGACAAGTTCCTCGCCGGCACGCCACACTACCTGAGTCCGGAGCAGATCCTCGGGGAGCGGGTCGATGCGCGTAGCGATCTGTACAGTCTGGGCGTGGTGCTCTACGAGATGCTGGCCGGCAGGGCACCGTTCTCCGGACGCGAGGTGCAGAACGTGCTACGCGCGCATCTGATGGCCAACTCGCCGCGCCTGGACTCCGACTACGCCAACATGCAGCCACTGGTCGACGGTCTGCTGGCCAAGGACCCCGACGATCGATTCCAGAGCGCCGAGGAGGTGCTCGAGGCCTTGGACTGGATCTGAACGCGGGCGATGCACTGAGGTTTCCAGTCTGGAGAGACCGATCAAGATGAGAATCATCCAGGTACGCGTGTTCCAGGTGCAGCTGCCGTTACACGAGGGACGCTACGCATGGGCCGAAGGCAAGTATGTGGAGAGTTTCGACTCGACCGTGGTCGAGCTGCGTACCGATGATGGCACGTGTGGATACGGCGAGGTCTGTCCGCTGGGTCCCTTCTATCTGCCGGCCTACGGCCCGGGTGCCCGCACCGGTATAGCCGAGCTCGCGCCTCAGATCATCGGTCTGGACCCGCGAGAGCTGGATGTGGTCAATCGGGTCATGGACCGGGCATTGCTCGGGCATCCCTATGTGAAGACCGCGCTGGACATGGCGTGCTGGGACCTGCTGGGCAAGGCGGCGGACCTGCCTGTGTGCGTGCTGATGGGAGGACGCCAGGGTGAGGATGTGGTGCTGTATCGCGCGATCAGCCAGCAGAGCCCGGATCAGATGGCCTCTCGGGTGCAGGAATATCGTGGCGAGGGCTATCGCAAGTTCCAGCTCAAGCTGGGTGGCGATCCGGATACCGATATCGAGCGCATTCGCGCGGTCGCCGCCGGTCTTTCACGTGGCGACACCTTGATTGCGGACGCCAACTGCGGCTGGCGGGCCAACGACGCGCTACGGGTCGCGAACGCGGTGCGTGATGTAGACGTCTACATCGAGCAGCCGTGCGCCAGCCTGGAGCGATGCCTGTCGGTGCGCCGACGCATCCCGCAGCCGTTCATACTCGACGAGAGCATCGATGGACTACAGGCCTTGCTCCAGGCGCACGCCGAGCAGGGTATGGACCTCATCAACCTGAAGATATCCAAGGTCGGCGGGCTGACCCGGGCACGACAGATCCGCGATCTGTGCGTGTCACTTTGCATACCGATGATCATCGAGGACAGCTGGGGCGGCGATGTGATCACCGCGGCGATCGCCCATCTTGCGCACTCGACGCCGGAGCCGTTTCGGTTCTGCGCCACCGACTTCAACAGCTATGTGAGCATCAGCAACGCATCCGGTGCGCCGCGGCGCGACTCGGGGCGGATGCGTGCCGGTGAGCGGCCGGGCTTGGGCGTCACGCCGAACTTCGAGGCGCTCGGAGAGCCGGTTGCGGTCTACGGCTGATCGATTGATCGGGGTGGTTGCCCGGCTCAGGTCTGCCAGCCCGTGTCGGCGGTCGGTTGATGATCAGCGGATTTGCCACGACCCATCGCCAACAGCTTGAACAGCAGTCCGCCGGCGCACAATCCATACACGCCGCAGGCGACGATACCCACCAGCTGGGCGCTGAAATCGGTCAGCCCCATGTCTGCGCGGATCCCCGGCAGACCCACGCTCAGCGTGCCGAGCACGCCACCTACGGCGTGGACCGGAACGATGCCACCCGGATCGTCGAGCTCGAGGTCGTTGAGGAAGCGTCCGGCCAGCAGCATCGAGCCGCCGGCCAGGGCGCCGATCAGTGTCGCCTGCAGCGGTGTGGCCAGGGTGGCGCAGGCCGAGACCGTGATGGCACCGCACAGCCAGGCGTTGCACAGTGGTCTGGGGTCGTCGCTGTCCGGCCGCGAGGCGCCAAGCAGCGCCGGGGTGAGCGTCGCCGCGAGCGAGCCCAGGCACAGGTTGACCAGTGCCGTGCCCGGACCGGTGCCCACATCGTTGCCAGCGCCGGGGCCGGGCATGAGGGCGGGGATCAAGCCGATGAGTCCGACCCACGCCAGCAAGGTGCCGATCGTGAAGTGTAGCGAGGTCGAGGGTGTATGCTCGCCCAGCGCCCGTGCGGATGGATCCACGCTGGCGGTGGTTGGCGTGCCGCCGAGTACGGTCAGGGCGGCGAGGCCGAGCAGCGCGGCCAGGGCATGCACCGTGGTCGTCCTCCCGGCATCCACGAAACCGAGTCCGGCCAGCCAGCCGCCGCCCGCGCCGCTGGCGTCGATGGCTGCTCGGGTATCCACCACCGTCCACCCGCTCGGCAGCGCGAACACCAGGCCGGACACGGTCAGGCAGCACAACACGTAGCGGATGCCGCCCACACGCATGCCCAGCACCGAGGTGACGATGGCCACGCACAGACTCGCGCGTAGCGCCTCGTTCAACAGCTCGAGGCTGGTGGCGGGATCGGGATTGAGGGGCCAGAAGCCGTTGCTACCGAACCAGCCGCCAGGATTGGCACCCCGGGCGAGCCCATAGCCGACCAGCCAGAAGGCCAGCACGCTCAGTCCCAGACCGAGCAGCATGCGCAGCACGGCCCGACTGGCGGTGAACGGCTGGTGACCCGGCGGTGGCGAGGACGTGACGCCGCGCAGGCTCACCCCGATATGGGCGAGCAGCACCAACAGCAGCCCGAGCAGTGCCCACAGGGTCTGGATCCAGTGCTCGAGCTCGGCGGGACTCATGTGCGGCTCCCGTGGGTGTGGACGGACCTGTCCGGGCGGATTCCCGGCGACAGTTGACCATTGGCGCGGCTATCATTCAACGCGCTGCCGTTCGTCTCCCGAGCACCTGTTCGTTGGTTCCCGTCCGCGCCGAGCGAATCATGAAGCCCGCACCATGAAGTCATCTTCGTCCAGGCCGCTCGCGGCCACCCCCAAAAGCCGCCGTCACCGAGGCACCTCACATGCTGCGTAGCAAATGGTCCACCCGTGGCATGGTCAGCGCGCCACACCATCTGGCGGCCCAGGCCGGGTCGGACATCCTGCGTGAGGGCGGGAATGCGATCGAGGCCATGATCGCCGCGGCGGCCAGCGTGGCGGTGGTCTATCCGCACATGAACAGTATTGGTGGCGACGGCTTCTGGCTGGTGCATGTGCCCGGTCGCGAGCCCGTCGCGATTGACGCCTGTGGTGCTGCGGCTCGCAACGCGACCGCCGAGCTGTATCGTGAGGCCGGTCTGACCGCGATTCCGAGCCGTGGGCCGCTGGCCGCCAACACGGTGGCTGGCACCTTGTCGGGATGGGAGGCGGCCCTGGCCCTGTCCGCGAGCCTGAAACCGGGCAGGTCGCTGCCGCTCGGCCGCCTGCTCGAGCATGCGGTGTATCACGCCGAGCATGGCGTGCCGGTGTCGAAAAGCCAGTCTGGCCTGACTCGTGACAAGCGTGCCGAGCTGGAGGACGTCCCGGGCTTCGCCGCCTGCTACATGCCCGATGGCGTGCCGCCAGTCGGAGCGCTGCTCAAGCAGCCACGGCTGGGCCGCACCCTACGCTCGATCGCGAGTGCCGGCCCCGGGGACTTCTACCGCGGCGACCTGGCACGCAGCGTCGCCGAGGATCTGCGGCGCGCCGGATCGCCGCTGACGCTCGCGGACCTGAACGCACAACACGGCATCCAAGGTACGCCGCTCAGCGTGCGTGTGCGGCACGGTGCCCCTGCCCGGCTGTTCAACTTCCCGCCTCCCACCCAGGGGCTGGCGTCGCTGTTGATCCTGGCCGTGTACGACCGTCTGGAGGTCGCCAGCGCAGATGGTTTCGAGCACTTACATGGGATGGTGGAGGCGACCAAGCAGGCGTTCATGATCCGCGATCGCCACGTCACCGATCCGGCCCACATGTCCGTGGATCCAGCCAGTCTGTTGAGCGAGGCATCGATTGCCGGCCAGGTGGCAGCCATCGACCGCCGGCGAGCGCTGACCTGGCCACGCCCGACCTCCTCTGGTGACACGGTCTGGATGGGCGCCATCGACGCCGACGGGATGGCGGTCAGCTTCATCCAGAGCCTCTACTGGGAGTTCGGC